>JAZFSU010000001.1:0-9172 GCA_036446335.1 Dehalococcoidia bacterium
AGTTGCGGTCGGGGTGCGGTTCCCGCCGGGGTCAGTGTCGGCAGCGGCGAGGCGGAGCAGTTGCTTGACGGGGATGCGACAAGATTTGCCGGCAGGGGCGTGCTCAAGGCGGTACGGAATGTCCGCGAGATAATTGGGCCGGCCCTGATTGGCATGCCCGCATCCCAGCAGGAAGCAATTGACAGGAAGCTCATTGAGATGGACGGCACACCTGGCAAGAGCAGGCTGGGAAGTAACGCTATTCTAGCCGTGTCACTGGCCACCGCCCAGGCGGCCGCCGCCAATCAGAAACTGCCCTTGTACAAGTACCTGGGTGGCGAAGGTCCGTTTGCACTACCTGTTCCTGTATTTGACATGTTCCGCGGCGGTGCACACGGTCGAGACTCGGTGGATTTTCAAGAGTACCTGGTAATACCGGCCGGGCTCTCAAGTTTCAGAGAAGCGCTGGAGGCAGGATTTGCCATATATCGGGCCATGGTGGAACTCCTGCAACAGAAGGGATTCAGCATCTATCCGACGGGTCCACTGGCGGCGCCGCTCAAGTCAAACCGAGAGGCGGTTGAGGTGGTTGCATCAGCCATAGAGAGGACGGGATACAAGCTGGGTGAGCAGTGCTTCATCGGAATAGATGCGGCCACATCAGAACTGTACCAGGATGGCAACTACGTTCTACAGTGTGAAGGACGGGAGCTGACGTCATCAGAACTGGCCGATCTATGGATTGAATGGACGGATGCCTATCCCATCGTGAGTATCGAGGATGCCATGGCTGAGGAGGACTGGGGTGGCTGGCAGGCCCTCACAAAGCAGATCGGCGACCGGGTACAGTTGGTCGGTGACGATTTGTTCACCACCAACCCCGAGCAAGTCAAGAAAGGGATCGCTCTGGGCGCAGCCAATGCTGTGCTTATCAAGCCTAACCAGATAGGAACTCTCTCCGAGACACTGGAGACGATACGCCTTGCCAACGAGGCAGGATGGGCCGCCCAGGTGAGCACTCGTTCCGGCGAAACAGAAGACACGGCCATTGCCGACCTATCCGTACTGGGTGGTTGCGGTCAGATAAAGATGGGGCCCCCGCATGGTACGACGGTTATTAAGACCAACCGTCTGCTCCGGATAGAGGAAGAGCTTGGCGCCGGGGCGGAATACAAGGGAATGGGGGCGTTCAAGAATCTGGCGAAATAAGCCTGTGGGACGGCCTCGTCGATAGGGCCATCACCAGGAAGAGGCCATCGGTCTACCAGTTTGCGTACCAGGATCACATTCTTGAGGGAAATGAGATGGAACCGAGGATAGAGAACGCGGAGAGCCTCGTGTCTCATGGAAATGTACGCGGCAGGAAAGCAGTGCTTGAGATACTTGAGGCCGGGCTACAGGCGGCGGACCCATATGACAACACCAGGCAGCTCATTCGCCTGGAAGGTGACAGGCTTAGCGTCGGGGGCAGGGAGTTCGAGCCGGCAGGCGACCCGCACCGTGGAGATGCAGTCTATGACCTTTCCCAGATTGAGCACATCTATGTCTTCGGGGCAGGGAAAGGAACCCAACGAGTAGCGAAGGCTATCGAAGACACGCTTGGGGAGAGAATCACAGGTGGACACGTCATCGACAAGAAAGGCCATCCCGTCATTCTCGAGAAGATAGGAGTCTCGCTGGGAGGCCATCCGGTACCGGATGAGGACTGTGTGAGCGGTTGTGAGCGGATCATCGAGATGACTGAGGGCCTGACCAAGAATGACCTGGTCCTAACCTGTGTCGGCAATGGGGTTTCGTCCACGCTAACCATGCCCGTGCCTGGCATAAGCCTTGACGACGTGAAGAAGACAACCTACATACTGCAGATCGAGCATGGTGCGCCCACCAGGGACCTGAACGCAGTCCGGAACCACCTCGATATGCTGAAAGGGGGGAGGATATCCCGATATATCCAACCGGCACGGGCGATACACATCATTGCCCGTGAACCCGGCACGTATGACGAGCTGATGTACCGGAATTTCTGGCTGCACACGCTTCCTGATTACACCACTTTTGAGCTGGCGGTGGAGAATCTCAAGAAATGGGATGCGTGGGAAGAGGTACCTTCCTCGGTAAGGGAGTTTCTGACTGCGGCGGATCCCAGATTCGAGACGGTGAAGGCGAAGGAGTTTGAAGAGACACCGTCCCGCATCTTTGGGGTGATGCCGGGGCATGAACAGACAGCCAAGCTCCCGGCGGCCATGAAGAGGGCAGAGGAGCTAGGTTTCAAACCGGTGATACTTACCGATAGTCTCTGGGGCGCCGAAGCCCACCAGGCTGGCACCTTTCTGGCTGCCATTTGTCGCACAATTGAACGAAGTGGCCAGCCTGTTGAACCCCCTTGTGCCCTCTTCACCAGTGGCGAGGTGGTCGTCACAGTGGGCAATGAGGAGGGAATCGGCGGCAGGAATCAGGAGTATGCGCTATCGGCTGCTCTGGGAATATCGGGAAGCAAGAACACGGTGATAGCATCGGTGGACACTGACGGGACGGATGGCCCCGGCACTCAGTTCTTTACCGGCCCTGATGGCATGCCGCATTGTCTGGCCGGCGGCATTGTCGATGGCGAGACCGTGGCGGAAGCCAGGGAGGCTGGAATAAGCATAGATGAGGAAATGAAAAGACATAACACCTCTCCTGTTCTGTGGAAACTCGAGAATGGGGTGATGGCAACACCAAGTATCAGTCTGGTTGACTTCACGGTGGCACTGGTAATGGGGCGCAATGGATAGGAACCGGCAGAAGCATCCAGACCGGCAGAGATAGAGGCAAGACACACCAGGGATTCCCCGACAGGCCAATTGACACTACCCAGATGTGTCACGCTCCGTCCCGATCAGCCTGACATAGCCACGAATGGACCCTGAGGAGCCAGCGGAGCATACGAGGGGTATGGCGGTCAGGTTCTCGGAGCGACGCCGTTCATAGACGGCAGGTGAGAGCCATTGCTCCGGTGGTAGCCTGCGGGAAGCGACAGCGGTCTTGAAACCGGGCTAGCGGTCATTCACAAGCCGTGCTCCGTCCTGGCAATGATGCTCTCCTGAAGCGGCTTGCTCAGTTGCGTAAAGTAGGCATTGTAGCCGGCTACTTTCACCATCAGGTCTCGATGCTTCTCGGGCTCCTCCTGCGCAGCCCTTAGAGCGTCCGAGGATACCACGTTAAGCTGCAGGTGGAATATCTTCTGATCGACAAATGTCCTTATCATGTCGGCCATTCTTTTCATACCGTCTCGGCTCTTGAAGACCGCCGGGTCTACTCTCGAAGTAAGTGAGAGGCCGGCGAGTATCTCGACACCGTCCACCTTGCCCATGGACTTCAGAACTGCCGTCACACCGTTCACGTCTTTACCGGTACTGGGTGAAGCAGCCGGCGCCAGTGGCTCCCCGGCAAGCCTTCCCGAGGGAAGCGCGCCAACTATCTTGCCGCCCGGTATGTAGCCCGCCATCGAGGAGCCACCGGGACAACCGTGGCCGCCACGCAGATTGGTGAGCTTTATGAACTCGACCGCCCACTGATGAATAATCCAGGCTTTCTGCTCGTCCGCGTAGTCATCATCGTTGCCGAACTTGGCCACCTCGGAGCACATCCGGCGGATTTCGTCATGGCCCTCGAAGTTGGCGTCCAGCGCATCCAGCAGCTGGGCCATCGTGACCTTCTTTTCATCGAACACCAGCTTCTTGATGGCCGCCAGGGAGTCGCCGGCATCAGAGGAGCCAACCTCTGTTCCCCCGGTATTGAAGTTGTAGTGAGCGCCGCCTTCCTCGCGGCACAGCCCCTTCTCAATGCAGTCATCTATCAGTGCTGACTCATAGACGGTCGGGTACAGTTCAATCAGGCTTTGCTCGAAGATAATCCCGCTAACCTGGCTGTCCTCTCTCATGTGAACGATCTGCTGGCGGCATGCTTCCCGCACTTCTTCAAAGGAACTGAACTGCCTGGCGTCGCCGGTCTCGGCCCCCACCTTCTCGCCGTCGGACCGCCTGACACCATTGGTCAGTGCCAGCTCCACGGCGGAAGCAAGGTTGTGCCCGCCGACGTAGAGATAGCCGGAATCCTTGCCGGGGATTACAAGCTCCAGGCAGCCGACGTTGGAGGCATTCCTGGCATCCTCCAGCGTGACCATCGGGCCACCCATGCTGCCACGGGCAAGTTCCTGGGCAATCCCAACATCACTATTGAGGAACTGGGGATGACTACTCCCTATTGAGCAGAGCTCGGCCGCCCTGATCAGGAAGTCATCAGGTGTCTTGCTGTGAACGTGCACGGCGAACCATGGATCCGCCAACCTGGTGTGCATCATACTCTCAATGAACATGAACGACAGTTCATTGGTGGCATCGTTGCCATCGGCTTTGACACCGCCGACACCAAGCGAGCCACTGCTGCTTTGGCCACCATTGCCCACGTAGTTCAACTTGAGAATATAGCAGTCGAGCAGTTCCTGGGCCTCCTCCTTCGTTATCCGCCCTTCCCTGATATCGCGTTCGTAGTAGGGATAGAGGTACTGGTCCATCCTGCCCAGGGCAAAAGCAATGTTGTGGTACAGCTCCACGGTCAGCATCAGCCAGGCGAAATGGAATGACTGCAGCGCTTCGCGGAATGTCCTTGCCGGGTTGGCCGGCACCCAATCGCATATCTCGGCGATCTTGAGCAGTTCCGCCTTCCGCGTGGCGTCCGTTTCCGCTTCGGCCAGCCGCCTTGTCTCGGCGGCATACCTCTCGCCGAGTTCCGAGGCTGCTTCCATGGCGATGACGACGCCCTCAAGGAAGGGGCGTTTCTTGATGTCCGCAGGGTCGGTCATGTCCAGCCGGGAGATGCGCTCCTCGGCGTCTGCCTTTATCCCCAGAAAGCCCCGCTTGACGACCTTTTCCATGCCGTGTATGTTGTGGCCGTAGTGCCAGGTGGCAACTCTGCCGACTCTGCCTTGCTGCTTCCAGTAGGGAGTGAGGTCCTCCTCCAGTTCTCTCAGATCATCATCGCTGAGTCCGGGGAGAATGGCCCGCTGTGCGTATCCGACACTGCTGGCGGCTCTCTCTTGAGCCGCGACTTGCGTCCCGGGGACGATATTGGCGCAACGAGGTCCAACGCTGGTGCTGCCGACGACAAGCTCGTCAGGCTGGATGTCAAGCGGCATCTCCCTCATCGCTGCGGCAAAGGCCTTGGCGCGGCGGAGGATCATCGGTTGCCCGTCGGTCTCCCTCATCACCCTGGCTTCAATGCGGGCCCTGACGATCGAGACTGAGCGCTCGAAACCCAAGAAGGCTTCCCTCATCCTCTCGACCCTGGGAGTCGGCTTCATAGTGAAGACCGATTCCAGCGTCGTCGGGTCCTTTTCCCTCTTTGCCACCTGTACCATTGGAAGGTCTCCTGTTCCCCACTACTCCGATCCCGGGTTTCCCATCTCAGCTCGCAACGCGGCATCCCGGACAGGGATGCTCTATCTCGAATAGTATGCCCAGGGCACCCGGCTGTCAACCTCCGCCTCGGAGCCCGGCAACAGCCTCCCGCGACGTGCGAATCGTAGGCCGCTCCCCCAGGTACGCTCCCTCACCAGAAGGGTAGGGCTCGCCATGACAGACAGATTCCTTCTTCGCAGTCGTGCCTGCCACGTCTTGACACGCCCCAGTGATGCTCCTAGACTGTGAGAACCGGTCTCGCCGGAGGGGCATTCATCCTGAAACGCTCGAACCGCCGGAGCCGGAACCCTGTCGATGGGTGTGAGGATTATCATGTCTGAACCGACAAACAAGTTGAGGAGCCTGTCCGAAGCCGCCAAGCTTGTCAAAGACGGGTCTACAATCTGCCTCGTGGGGAGGACGGGCAGGGCCAACCATCCGATGGCCTTCGCATATGAGCTCGTCAGGCAGAGAGTCAAGGACCTTACAATCATTGCGGTGAATAACGGGCTGAGCGTCGACCTGCTGTGTGGCGCCGGCTGCGTGAGGAGGGTCGAGACGTCCTGTGTGGGCCTCGAAGAATTCGGATTGGCGTCGAACTTCCGACGGGCTGTCGAGAGGGGCGAAGTCGAGGTTGCGGAATACCCCGAAGACCTGGTGACCCCGAGGTTCTACGCCACTGCCCACGGTATGCCTTTCTATCCCGTCCGGGGACTTCTCGGATCGGACATACTGAAGTACAACGAGGACATCAAAGAAGGAATCAGCCCAATAGACGGCAAGCCCTATAGCGCTCTGCCTCCGGCCAGACCGGACTGGGTGGTGGTGCACGCGCCGATAGGTGACACCAGGGGAAACGTGGTGTTCTTTCTCGGCGCCGGATATTCCCCGGTAGGGGAGCTTGAGGCGACCAGGTGCACGAAGAACAACATCATAACCGTCGAGCGGATCGTGCCTGACGACCAGATTTCGAAGTACATACCCACCCAGTTCAGGAGGAGCTACCTGCCGACGATCCCGGAGTTCAGGACAAGGGTCATCGTCGAGGCCCCCTTCGGCTCTCACCCCAGCTCGTTGACAGGCGTGACGGAGGCCGATACCGAATTCATTGAGATGTATGCCAAGGCTGGCAGAGCCAGATTGAAGGGGGATCCCGAGTCCTGGGAGAGTTTCCTGGACAAATACGTGTACGGCTGTGGGACACATTCCGACTACCTGGAGCTGGTAGGTGCTGGAGTACTGGCGAAGTTGAGGGATGTCGGAGGTGATTTGATATGAGCGACCTGCAGCCGACCAAATGGGAAATAATGGCCGCCATCATCTCCCACGAGATCAAAGACGGCGAAGTCATGTTTCTCGGGATGTCGACCGGCGGGATTACGATGCTGCTGCATACCTACGTCCCCGGAGTCGGCCTGGCTCTGGCCCGGAGGACACACGCCCCCAACTGCGCGATTACGTCTACCGATTCACCCGACATGGAGAGGATCCTGGGGGATGACATGAAGGTCATCTCCGGCGCCAATATCTATCTGGGTGAGATCGATATCGGTCTGTCCTCGTGCGCCCAAGTCGACAAGTACGGGAATCAGAACATCGTCTGCATAGGCGACTACCACAAGCCCAGCGTCCGCCTGGTCGGTCCGATACTCCAGCCGACCCACCTGGCCTACTTCAAGAGGGAGATCATCGCAGTCGATCATGAGGCGAGGAACTTCGTGGACAAGGTGGACTTCATATCAGGCGTCGGCCACCAGGACCTGGGACCCAAGTCACGGGAGAGCATCGGCCTGCCGGGAACGGGACCATGCATGATCATGACGGACCTGTGTGTCTTCGACTTCCCCCTCGGGACAAGGACGGCGACGCTGAAGTGGATTTATCCCGGTGTCACCGTGGACGAGGTCAGGGAGAATACCGGATTCGTGCACGACTACATGCCGGAGAGAGTCCCCGAGGCCCCGCTGCCAACGCAGGAGGAGATCAGACTGATCAGGGAAGAACTCGACCCGGATGCTGCACTACTCCCGCGCTCGTAGCAAGAACTGTCAGCCCGACGGGGCGTCTGCCTGCCCGGACCTCGGGGCAAGGGGCAGAAAGAACGGTTCGATCATCTGACCTTCACCCCGAGAACTGGTCCAGCCATAATGTTAGCTTTGTGGGACAATCGAAGACCTGAAGGAGGGTTGTCCCATGAACAAGTCCCGGTACAGCGCGGAGCGGGTGGCCTTCGCTTTGAGGCAGGCGGAATCGGGCACGCCGTCGACTCAGGGCGTCTGCCCGAAATGCGGTACGAAGACGTTCAGAATCGGATGAGGCTCAGTCCGGCATACGAGGCGCGTTCTCGCCGTCATCTCTCTTGACGAGTTGCTTGCTCATGCACTCCGGGCAGATTCCGTGCGTAAACTCTGCGGTGGAGCGTTGCGTGACATAGGTCTCTACCGACTCCCAGTATCCTTGGTCGTCTCTCAACTTCCCGCACCAGGCACAGATGGGAATCAGACCACGCAACGTATTGGCTTCGAGACGTGCCTTCTCACGTTCGAATGTGAGTCTGTGTCGGTTGACCACGGCGTACCGCCCGTATGCCACAAGCACGGCAAGAATAGCCGTGGCTGTCAGACGCATCCACAGTTCGTGGGGGTTCGGGGACAGCAACTCGCGCACAAGGGTGTCTTCACGAAAGACGTACGTCATGATCAGGGATTCGGCAACCCAGTATGTCACCCCGCTCACAGCGCCGAGCAGTAGAGCTATCCTCAATTCTCTTCTGATTCGCATCGCGCGTCCCCCCGATCGACCTGCTGCCAAGGATTGTACCATGCGCCAACCCCAAGCCACATCCATGGAAGTGGGCGAGCGGTTCTGACCTCCCCTCAAGAACCGTGCCACTTCGTCGGAGAGATGGACATCCCAGTGCTCTGAGAGGAGGACGGAAATGGTCCGCCCGATTGCACGCGTGAGCGACATTCGGGAAAGGGGAGTCATTCTCGTCGCCTCTGGCGGGCCGGTTGCCGTCGCGGGTCAGGTCAGGTCGCCGGGTCCGGAGCCGGTTCTTCGGCGCGGCCGACGTAGACGTAGCCTACCGGCCGGTCGATGATGCAGTCCGGCTTGTGCCGCTCCGGTTCGGGGCAGTGCATGATCGGCTTCAGCAGCGCATCCGACGCCTTGAGCAGCGCGGCCGTCACTATTTGCAGTCTTATATCAGATCGGCTGGTCAGTCGTAGGCCCTGCGTCTCCACCAGAAGAAGTAGAATGCTGCCGCGAGGACAACGACTCCGCCGATGATGCCACCGAGGACGCTCCAGTTCACGCCCTCCTCGACTACCGGCTCCACGACCACTGGTTCCTCGACCTTCGGCTCCACGACCACCGGTTCCTCGACCACCGGCTCCTCGACCACCGGCTCCTCGACCACCGGCTCGACCACCGGCTCCTCGACCACCGGCTCCTCGACCACCGGCTCTGCGGGCTCCGGCGGCGCTGAGATCACAGTCGGCACGGGAACCGGTTCAACGCGAACGAAGACGGCGTACTTGCTGAAATGGCCTACCTGTATTGTTACCGTGCCCGTTACCAGATCGATAATGGCGCCTTCAACTTCAACCCAGGCGCCAGCGTCTTCATCCCAGACAGCCACAAACAGGTCTTCTTCGCTGACCCCTTCCGGCAACTCAGCCGGGACAAAGGTGAAGGTAATGGTTATCGGTGGCTCAAAGGTAGCGCCCTCGGGGCCAAACTCGTAGGTCAGGCCG
>JAZFSU010000002.1:0-4730 GCA_036446335.1 Dehalococcoidia bacterium
TCCCTGACACCCAATTTCCCCTCCAGTACACCATTCAGTACTCGTACCCTCGCTTGCTCTCGTCTGTTCAATGTCAATCCTTTCATGGACTGACATTTTCACTGAACACTTAACCACTGACAAAATCATAGACCATCAACAAGGGTGAAACGCATGCGTTGAAAACCTCGGAAAAGGTGATATAATGTGAGGCACTTTACGCCGGTTCTCGGGGGCGACAGCCCGCCGAGACCGTAGCGTTCACTCAGGCGACAGACGCCTGCACTGGGCATCCGATCACTGCCGCAACAGTGGCGGGAGCGTATCTCTCTTTCTGAATGGTGAGTTGTAGCGACCCCGGCAAGCGCCGGGGAGCTTGAATCCGATAGCGGCGACAACGAGCAGGGGGGAGAACACAGGATGGCTGATTTGGAGAAGGGCGAGGGAGCCCTGGCCGGGTTCCGCATCCTCGACCTGACCGACCACAAGGGCCTCTACTGCGCCAAGGTGCTTGCCGACCTCGGGGCCGACGTCATCAAGATCGAACCGCCCGGAGGCGATCCCTCCAGAAACACCGGACCCTTCTACAAGGACACTCCCGATCCCGAGAAGAGCCTGTTCTGGTGGGCCTACAACACCAGTAAGCGCGGAATAACCCTGGATATCGAGACCGCTGAGGGAAAGGACATATTCCTGAGGCTGGTGAAGACCGCTGACGCAGTGGTCGAGTCCTTTTCGCCGCGCTATATGGACGGGCTGGGCCTGGGCTACTCAGAGCTCAGCCGGATAAACCCGGGCATCATCGTCACCTCCATCACTCCCTTCGGCCAGACAGGTCCCCGCAGCGACTGGAAGGCCCCCGACCTGGTTGGCTGGGCGCTTGGCGGCCAGGCGTTCGTCACCGGCGATGAAGATCGCCCTCCGTGCCGGATCAGTTTTCCCCAGGCCTATCTTCATGCCGGCAACCAGGCTGCCTCCGGGACGCTGGCCGCCCTCTACCACCGTGAGGAGACGGGCGAGGGGCAACACGTCGATGTCTCGATGCAGGAGTCTGTGGTCTGGACGCTGTTGAGCGTGATCCAGTTCTGGGACGTGATGGGATTCAACATGTTTCGGGGCGGGTCCAAACGCCGCATGGGCGGCCCCGTGGCCAGGGTCCTTTATCCCTGCAAGGACGGCCATATGTCATTTCTCATCGGCGGCGGCCAGTTGGCGTCCATCTCCATGCCGGCGCTTGTGAGATGGATGGCCGAGGAGAACATGCTGGGCGCCTTTGAGGACAGGAAGGACTGGACCGCTGATGACTGGACTACCAAGGTGGATTACTGGTCAACGACCCAGGAAGAGATCGATGGCCAGGAAGAGAGCCTGATCAGGTTCTTCGCCAACAAGACCAAGGAAGAGTTGTACGAGCAGGCGCTGAGGAGGCGCATCATATTGTACCCCGCGAGCACCGTCAAGGACCTGGCGGAGAATGCCCAACTCAAGGAAAGGGAGTTCTATACGCAGGTCGAACACCCTGAGCTGGGTGGAACTGTCACGTACGCAGGCGCTCCCTACAAGATGCGCGAGACCCCCTGGCGAATATCAAGACGTCCCCCGCTCATCGGCGAACACAACGAGGAAATCTATCGGAGCGAGCTGGGGTTTTCGGACGAGGAGCTGAGACGCTTTGCGGATGCCGGGGTCATCTGAGTTTCCCAAGTGCCCGAGGGCTGGAGGAGCGAGAAAGTGGCGAAACGACGCATCTTTGAGGACGTCAGGATAGCCGATTTCACGTGGCTTGGCGTGGGCCCCATTGCCGCCAAGTTCATGGCCAACCTGGGAGCCACAGTTGTCCATGTCGAATCGCTCACCAGGCCAGACCTGACCAGGGTGTCATATCCCTACAAGGATCTTCAGGCTGGAATAAATCGCAGTGCGTTCTTCACGCTATACAACGACAGCAAGTACGGCATAACGCTCAATCTCAAGATGCCCCAGGCCCAGGAGGTTGCCAGGAAGCTTGTCTATGACTGGGCAAATGTAGTGACTGATGCCCACCTGCCGGGACATATGGAGCAGTGGGGTCTGGACTACGAGACCCTGAGCAAAGAGAAGCCGGACCTCATCCATGTTGCCACCGCCCTGCAGGGGAAATCGGGAAAGTACAGCGGCATGCCCGGCCACGGCATGGCCGGGGTATCGCTGGCAGGCTTCACCGAGATCACCGGCTGGCCCGACCGGGAGCCGTCCATCCCCTGGGGTGCCTACAGTGATTTCGTTACATTTCCGCACATGGTGACTGCTCTGATCGCGGCACTCATCCACCGCAGGAAGACGGGCAAGGGCCAGTACATAGAGGTCTCCCAGCAAGAGTCGAGCCTACAGTTTCTGGCACCGGTTCTCATGGACTACATGATAAACGGGCGAATCATGACGCGTGCGGGGAACCGCTCCCCCCATGCTGCTCCTCATGCCACATACCATTGCGCGGGCGAAGGAGAGAAGTGGTGCGCCATAGCTGTGGAAACCGATGAGGAGTGGGCCGGTTTCTGCAAGGTTGTCGGTGAGCCGGAGTGGACTGGGGACCCCAAGTTCGCCACGCTCGAGGGCAGGAAAGCGAATGAGGATGAGCTGGACGAGTTGGTGGAGAAATGGACGATTGGCCAGACGCCTCATGATGTGATGACGCGTCTGCAGCAGGCAGGGGTTCCCGCCGGGGTGGCTCAGAGCGGCGAGGACCTGGTTGCTGACCCTCAACTGAATCACAGGGGAACCCACACCATTCTCGAACATCCCGAGATCGGGCCACATATCTACGAGCCGCCGCCCTATCGGTTCTCGAAAACGCCTCATGAGCTCACCATGCCGGCTCCGTGTATGGGACAGCACAACGAGTACATACTGAAAGAGGTCCTGGGGATGTCCGACGACGAGGTCGCTGAGCTGCTCATAGCGGGCGCTCTCGAGTGAGACCGGGCCGGCGCTCTGCCCAGTCGAAAGGGGATAGAAGTCATGCTTTACTTGCAGGAGATCCTCGACGTGCAGCCGGGCATGGTCGATGAGTATCAACAGGCCTCGGCCGATCATCTCATAGCCGGCTGGAACCGCTACGTCAGGACTGTAGGCTTCTTCAAGAGCGCCTGTCGACACCGTGAAGGCATGGCCTTCTGGGAACTCGGTGAGGATGGCAGCTCGATAGATGGTCTGGGCGGATTCATCCTGGTAGATCGGGAGGGAAAGGCGTGGCAGCGCCTGGCGCTGAAATACCGGCAGGACTGGCATGACACCTGGCTCGAGTCCGTTCCCTTCTCGCCGACCGTGGACCAGATAATCGAAAGGCAGAAGCAAGGTGATTTCACCGGGAACAGGCTCTACTATTGGGACGTGACGAAGGTATTGCCGGGAAAGATGGGCGCGTTCCTGAAAGCGATGGAGACCGATTTGGTGCCGATGGAGGAGAAGCGGGGGATGAAGCTGGCCGGCTGCTATCGCTGGTTCGGCGCCTGCGGGCGTTCAAGCGAGGTCACGAGCCTGTGGTCGGTGAAGAGTTGGGCCCACTGGGGACAGCTCCGCGAGGCGCGTCTCAGGGACCCGGCGTTTGGGCAGTGGGCGGAGAAGGCCGCGGCCTGGCGTACTGAATGGAGCTACAAATTCTGGGTCCCCAGTGACTGGTCGCTGCTCCAGTAGAAGGCCAGGTCAGCGGCTTTTCGGGCGCTATGGCGTACTAGAGGGGGTACGATGCTCTACCTACATCAGATCCTCACCATCGTTCCGTGGACCGAGGAGGAATTCTGGGATATCATCAAGGCCGACTACGTCCCGCACGCTGAACAGAACGGGATGCGTCTGGTCGGTCTGTTCAAGGTGGGAATCCAATTGAGCGAGAACTATGCTCTGTGGGAGCTGGATGATTGGTCAATCCTTGACCGAATGGAGGATTTCCACGACAAAGACCCGTGGATGCAGACGTGGAAGCTTGAGTCAATTCGATACCGGACCGATTGGAGAAGCAGGGTGCTCGAGCCTGCCTCCTTCTCCCCCACGCTGGCACAGATCAAGCAGGGGGGCTACGAGTCTACCATGTACCTCCATTGCCTGGCCAGGGTTGCACCCGGAAGAGCCGATGAGTACATCAACGCCATCGGGGAAGAGATGGTGCCCATGGCCGGAAGGTGGGGCATGAAACTGGTAGGCTGCTACCAGACAGCGGCAGGGGACGCCGACAGCAATGAAGTCATCCACATCTGGACGGCCGGCGATGCGAATACTGAGTGGGGGGCCATTCGCGAAGCAGCCCGAAGCGATCCCGACTTCAAGAAGTGGGAGGCCAAGGCGGGGGCATGGCGCCCCGAGGTCACATACAGATTCCTCTACGGCCTGATCCCGTTCTCCCCTCTGCACATGAAACCCGAGCTGTTTGAAGTGATGCAGCTGATGAGGAAGACGTAAGCGTTCAACGCTGACGTCAAATCAGGCTTGACAAGCGCTTGGACCTCTGGTATCTTATGTAGCACTCTGTGTATATAAGTGGTCTTATGACCGCGCCCCCTTGCACCTGAGTGATGAGTTGCCTGAGGTGATGCGACCTCTGAGAAACACCGTGGTCGGCGTCAGATGAAGGAGTGACCAATGCCAAAGAACCCTCTTCGGACCAGTCTGTGCGACATGCTGGACATAGAGTATCCGATCTTGCTGGCCGGCATGGGCGGGTTCGGGGGCCCGGTGTCGGGCCCGGAGCTTGCGGCCGCCGTGTCGAACGCCGGAGG
>JAZFSU010000003.1:0-4125 GCA_036446335.1 Dehalococcoidia bacterium
TATGCGTGCTGTCTTCTCCAGCATCTCGAGGTGGGTGAAAGCCTCCCGCATGTCCCTGCCCACGGCCACCGTACCGTGATTTGCCAGTACGACAGCGTTTTGAGGCCCCATTGTCGACACGACGTTGCCCGCGAGATCCTGGCTGCCCGGAAGAGAGTATGGGGCCACTTTGATCTCGCCACCAAGATACGTGACTTGGTCATCGAGGATGGGAGGGATCGGGTTCCCGAGGACTGAGATTACGCTGCCGAATACGGGGTGTGCGTGGACGACGGCGTTGACCTTCTTGCGCGCCCTGTAAATGCCGATGTGGAGCATGGCTTCGATCGACGCGACGAGTTCCCCCTCGACAGGCTGACCGTCGAAGTCAAGCACCCCTATGTCATCGACGGTGAGTGTATCGTAGTAGCGGTTGTTGGGAGTA
This sequence comes from Dehalococcoidia bacterium, assembly GCA_036446335.1. Lineage (GTDB taxonomy): Bacteria > Chloroflexota > Dehalococcoidia > SZUA-161 > SZUA-161 > JAZFSU01. The sequence goes on from JAZFSU010000003.1 coordinate 425, forward strand.
ATGGCTGCCAAGTCCCGACCGCCCGAGTCCGTGAGACGCATGCTTATGTTCCCTGCAGTGCCCACCACGAACCCCTTTTCCGCCATCCGCTGGGCCGCCTCGAGCACCAGTCCCTTTTCAGTTTCCCACATTTCCTGTTTCCCCTGTTCTGTTCGTCGCTAGGCGTTGCGCAGCCCTCTTTGACTGCCGAGAGGAATATTGGGCGGTCCCGGCCAGGCTTCGAGAATAAGTTTGCGTCAAATGGTGCGGATCGAGGAAATGCCTGGACAACCGCACCGGTAGTATAGCATAGATTCGCGCTCGCACAAACGTCCTGGCGGAGGTGGCGCGGAGAGTGCAGCCTGATCGTGGGATCAAGGAGACGCCTTGTCGGATAACATGGAGGCTAGGGCGCCGAGCCTGACTGCGGGACCTGCTGGAATCGGGATTCGGTCGGGCCGGTGAAGGACTTCACAGAGGCACGCCAGTTCCGGACTGTGAGGCGCCGCCGGGAATCGAGATGTACTCAGTAACCGCGAGCTGAGTGACTTCGAACTCCTTGTTCGACGGCTCCGCCGGATGACTGCGCGGCGCCTATGAGTTCAGCCTCGGAGCCCGCTTCATCAACTGTCGATAGGGTGGGGCGCTGCCCGCTGGCCAGCGGAGCCGACGGATCTCTGCCCAGTTCCCATTTGCTGGTGGCAAGCGAACCGAATCCCCGATTGAGTGAGTAGGCGATGAGCGTCACGGGGAGGCTTCTTGTACGCCAGAGCGAATTGACAGCCCGTTTGAGCGAAGTCACTCGTGAGGTGGTCTGCTGATATACCTCATACACGCCATCCTCCAGTTCCGCAGGGGACATGTGCATTGGCCTGAATAGTGCGTGGGCGTAATCGTATAGCTCCCAATCATCCGGGAAGTTCGTGCGCAACAGCCTTCCTTCCTGTTCCAGCCGCTTGAACAGCCTCGTTCCTGGAAGAGGAGTTGCGATCGTGTATGATGCCGTGTCCATCTTGGAGCCCAGGACGAAATCTATCGTCTTCTGAAACACGTCCTTCCCGTCTCCGTCGCTGCCCAACACGAACTGACCGTATACCCCTATGCCGTGGGCTTGTATTCTCTTGATGATCTCACCGTAGCCGGCTACGCCTATCTTCAGGTTCCTTGACTTGCGCATGCCCTTGAGCGTTTCTTCGTTTATGGACTCGAAGCCAATCATCACGGCATAGCAGCCAGATTTCTGGGCCCACTTGAGCACCTCAGGGCTATTCCCGAAATCGATCCCGGCCTGGCTGACCCATCGTTTGTTCAATCCTCGCTCTTTCATCCCGCGAAACAGCCGGATGGCCCTCTCTTCCCCCTCTTTCCCGTGGCTCAGGATGTTGTCATCCGAAAGGAGGAGTTCTTTCGAATCCAGTGTCTCCAGTTCGGCCAGGACCTCTTCCACGGGACGAAGCCTGTACGTTCGGCCATTGAATTCCGTTACCGAGCAGAACTCACAGTCCATGGGGCAACCCCGGGCAGTCTGTACGACGGCCCGGATTCTGTATCTGTCGGAATACAGGTCGGTCCTCGGTCTGGGAAGATTTTCCACCGAGCCCCGCTCCCCCCAGTAGACGCGTCTCAGCTTGTTGCTCTCAAAATCGGAGAGCAGTCCTCGCCACACGGACTCCGCCTCACCGACTACTGCTACGTCAGAGAATCTGGTAGCCTCGTCGGGCATCATTGAGACGTGGATGCCGCCCATTACTGTCGTGATGCCCATCTTTCTATATTGCTCGGATATCTCGTAGGCCCTGGTTACAGTGCTGGTCATGGAGGTGATGCCTACGAGGTCAGCGGGCTCGAAGGCGATCGGCTCGACGTTCTCGTCAACTACCTGCACTTCCCAGTCTGGCGGAGTCAAGGCGGCCAAGTAGGCCAGAGAAGGGGCCGGAAAGGTGAGGTAGATGCCGATGCTGGCGGCATTCAGCCTGTCGGGACTACCCGGGTTTATCAATACAAGTTTCTTGGCCATCGTTGCCTCCACCGATACGTATTCATGGAGATGGCTAGATAGGGGTTCTCCACGTGGGCCGCTGACGTTGTGCAGGTGCCTGGCACTCCGATAGGGTCAAGGCTGGAAGGATCGAACCCTGGTGGGTGGGACTGGCACCACGGTGTGGCGACGCAGCTTCGTCTGCGACTGAGGCGCACGCTGCAACAAGACTATGGCCGAGTGTGAGAACAGCAACCGAATGCTGAGTAGTATAGGACAGTCTGTGTTGAATAGGTATATCAGCTGGCCTCCGCAATGTCAATAGGGGATTACCCCTGTTTCTTGTGAGGAGCACCGGAGGTTGCGCTCGGAAACCGTCCCAAGATTTGGCATGATGTCTTGCCGAATCTTGGCTTTGCATGCGGGCATGGGCTTGCGGAACAGTCTCGTTCATCCTCATCTCCGCTATTGGCGTGGCTGCGCTCCTAATGGCTCTCGACCAACTCCTCCTCGGGGCTCTGTTCATCAGCGACTGGATGAACCAGGCTGGATTGCTGGGGGGCAAAGCGGTCAGCGTTCTTCATGTACTCGTATTTTCTCTTCCAGGCTGAGCCGTATCCGCGATTCCACAGGTACGCGGCAGCAGCACCATGCAAAGTCTTCACCTGGGTGGCCGTATCGAGGGCTCTCCTCAACGACGTTGTTCTTCCGGTGGTGTCCTTGTATACTTGCAGAACACCCTCTTTCAATTCGTCCGGTGCCAAGTACCTTGGCCGGAATACAACCTCTCCGAAATCATAGTACTCCCAATCATGAGGGTAGTCGGTACGGAGCAACCTCTCTTCCTGTTGCAGCCTGCCGTACAATCTTGTTCCCGGAAGGGGAGTCATAATCGTCAGTTGTTCCGCGTCGATCTTTGAATCGAGAATGAACTCCGTCGTTCTCGGAAACACATCCTTGGTGTCTCCATCACCACCAAACACGAATGCCCCGACTACAGCAATGCCGTGGGCACGAATCTTCTTGACCACCTCCTTGTAGTTTCTTGTACCCACCTTCAGATTTCTGCCCTTACTCATGCTGCGAAGCGTCTCCTCGCTTAACGACTCAAAACCGATGAACACACCCAAGCAACCAGCCTTCCTGGCATATTTCAGCAGGTCCGAGTTGTTCGCGACGTCAATTCCCACCTGGGAAACCCATCGCTTGTCCAATCCTCTTTCTATCATCCCGCGGAACAGTTGAATCGCCCTTTCCTCCGCGCTCCTCCCGTAACCCAGGAAGTTGTCATCGGTGAAGAACAGGTTCTTGCTGTCTATGGCTTCCAGTTCGTCCAGCACATCTTCTGCAGGCCTTTGTCTATACGAGCGACCGTTCAGAGCGGTCACCGAACAGAACTCACAATCATTGGGGCAACCTCGTGCCGTTTGCACGAAAGCCTTGACTACGTATCGGCTGGAATACAGATCCCTTCTCGGCCAGACAAGATTCTCCAGGCAAACGCGCTCCCCTCGATAGAGCCTCCCCAGCTCGTTGTTCTCGAAATCGCTGAGCAACCTCGGCCACACAGACTCTGCCTCACCTATGACGACGGAATCGACGTATCGCGCCGCCTCGTCGCACATCATTGAGGCATGAACTCCTCCAATTACCGTCTTCGTGCCCCTTTGCCTATACAGCCGGGATATCTCGTAGGCCCTGGGGGCGTTGTTCGTGTAGGCAGTTATACCCACTAGGTCGGCGT
>JAZFSU010000004.1:0-2330 GCA_036446335.1 Dehalococcoidia bacterium
TCCATCGCCATCATGGATTCTGAAATCCCTGTCGCGCGAGTGGGAATAAAGTACCACAAAGCCAGTACGTAACGGGGATTGCCACTTCACGTTTGTTCGATCAGAATGTGTTCGGAGAGGTTGACTTCGGCAAGGCCGCACCTCAATATAACTGCGGCAGTCGACGGATGGGTTCGGCGGACAGGCGTGCGGAAAGGGCTAGCCATGATAGTTGTCGGGGAGAAGATCAACACCAGCCGGAAGAGCGTTCAGGAAGCCGTTGAAAGGCGGGACGCGGCATTCATCGTCAACGTGGCGAGGTCGCAGGCGGAGGCCGGGGCCCATTTCATTGACGTCAACGCCGGGACTCTTCTCGATCGCGAGGTGGATTCCCTCTGCTGGCTGGTGGATACCGTCCAAGGTCAGGTGGACATGCCATTGTGCCTTGACAGTCCGAATCCCAAGGCGCTGTCCGAGGCGATCAAGCGCCACAAGGGCGAACCGATGGTCAATTCCATTTCACTGGAAGAAGACCGCCTCAACTCCCTGCTCCCGGTGGTTACCTCTCAGCCATGCCATGTGGTAGCCCTGTGTATGGGCCAGACATCGATGCCTACAACGGTCGATGAAAGGGTACAAGTGGGCTCGGATCTCATCGGGAAGCTCACGAGGGAGGGGATTCCTCTTGAGAGAATCTACGTGGACCCTTTGATTCAGCCTGTCTCCGTGGATACCGGTATGGGGATCGCTGCCCTGGGGGCAATCACCGGAATCATGAGCGCCTTTCCCGGCGTGAATACTATCTGCGGCCTGTCCAACATATCCTTTGGTCTCCCGGAACGCAGGCTGATCAATCGCACCTTCCTGGCACTGTGTGCGGCCCATGGCCTTTCTGCTGCGATCCTGGATCCGACCGACAGGCAACTGATGGCCACACTCCTTTCGGTTGAGATGCTCCTTGATCGCGACGAATACTGCGAGAACTACATCGACGCGTACCGGAACGGGCGCATCGTGGGATGATGGTGCTGACGCGAATTCAAGATAAACAAGCACAAGGAGGTTCAGGATGGGCGACCTCAAGGTATTGAGTGAAGCCGTCATCAAGGGAGACATTCAGGCGGCCACGGCAGAGACGCGAAGTGCTGTGGATTCTGGCGGCAACGTTCGGGACATACTCGACAACGGCTTGATTGCTGCCATGGATGAGGTGGGCGAGAGGTTCTCGAAAGGACTGATCTTTGTTCCCCAGATGCTGCGCTCTGCCAAGACCATGCAGGAATGTGTGAAGCTGTTGGAGCCCCTGCTCGGAGAGGGTGACATTGTCTCCAAAGGAAAGGTTCTGATCGGGACAGTCAAAGGTGACCTGCACGACATCGGGAAGAACCTGGTCTCAATGATGATGGAGGGCGCGGGATTCGCGATCACGGATCTCGGCGTGGACGTCTCTCCGGAGAAGTTTGTTCAGAAGGCCCAGGAGGTTGAGCCGGACATTGTTGCACTGTCTGCGTTGCTTTCGACTACCATGCCGGCCATGCCCCAGACCATAGAGGCCCTGGAGAAGGCCGGGGTCAGAGGCAAGGTCAAGGTCATGATAGGCGGCGCGCCCGTTACAGAAGAGTACGCGCGTGAGATCAAGGCTGACTCCTATGCGGCCGACGCAGGCTCAGCTGTGAGCAGGGCCAAGGAACTGCTGGGTATTTCCTGATAGATAGCGAGGAGTGGGACATGAGACCGATAGAGGTGCCCACGTTTCAGCCAAGGCTGAAAGTCCTGAACAGGGAACAGGCGCTGGCGATCCACACGGCCGCTCTCGAGATCCTGGAGAAGACGGGATTCAAGATGGAGCACGCCGGCGCTCTCGAGAGGCTGGCCGATGCCGGATGCAGGGTTTCCGGTGGAGACTGGGTAAGGCTCCCTGCCTATCTTGCCGAAGGGGCGCTGGGGTCAGCTCCCAGGCAGATCGCCCTGTACGATCAGAGGGGCAACAAGGCAATGCCTCTTGTGGATGGCAACTCCTTCTACGGCACGGGATCCGACACAACTTTCACGCTGGATTTGGAGACCGGCCAACGTCGCCGGGCCGTCCTGAAAGACAATGCGAACTTCGCCCGGCTCGTGGATGGGCTCGAGAACATATCATTTGCCATGTCCATGGGCAACCCCGCTGATGTGCCCGTGGAGGACATCTACGTCTATGCCTTTGCTGAGATGGTCAAGAACACAAACAAGCCACTCGTGGTCATCGCGGACAGCGGCAGAGACATAGCCATGGTCTACGAGATCGCTTGCCTGGTGGCGGGAGGCGAGGATGAGTTTCGGCGGAAGCCGTTTATCCTCAACTACTCGGA
>JAZFSU010000005.1:0-11413 GCA_036446335.1 Dehalococcoidia bacterium
TCTTTTTTCAGCCCTACCGGCATGAGACAAACCGAATAAAATCCTTGGCGTCTCGTGTCGCCTGCTCGATAGCTGAAACCGTGTGGTCAATGTCCTCCATCGTGTTCCCGATTCCAAGCGAGAAACGCACGGCGCAGTGAGCCTCTTCATGGGACAGACCCATTGCCGTCAGGGCACCGGACGGTTCCGGCAGTCCGGCATGGCAGGCGGATCCAGAGGAAATCGCAATGCCTTTCTGGTCAAGGGCCAGCACCAGCGATTCCCCGCGTATTCCTGGCAGCGTTATGTTAAGAGTGTTGGGCAGCCTGTGCTCTCGGTGCCCATTCAGTCTGGCTCCCGGGACAAGCCTAAGAATGCTCTTCTCGAGGCCGTCGCGCAGCTCGCGCAAACGGTTGATCTCAGGAAAGCGATCGATAGCGCGTTCAGCAGCTGTGCCCAGCCCCGCGATACCGACGACGTTCTCCGTCCCGGCGCGCAGACCCCTCTCCTGGTGGCCGCCGTTCACCAGAGGGGCAAGATCGATGCCCTTACGCACGTAAAGCGCGCCGATGCCCTTGGGTCCGTGGAACTTGTGTCCTGACAGCGTGAGCATGTCCACTTCAAGCTCCTCAATGTCTATGGCGACCTTGCCGACAGCCTGCACTGCATCCGTGTGAAAGAGCACGCCTCGTTCTCGCGCCAAACGTGCCAGCTCTGCCACAGGCTGTATAGATCCCGTCTCGTTGTTGGCCAGCATAACGGTAACGAGGCAGGTACTGTCCGTAATGGCGTCTCGCAGATCGCCCGCATCAACTCTGCCCTCTCTGTCCACTGGCAGATATGTGATCCGGAACCCGTGTCTCTCGAGCCATCGGCAGGTATTCAGCACCGAAGGGTGCTCAATGGCGCTCGTGACAATATGGGTCTTTCCGTTGGTGCCCGCAAATGCCACCCCTTTTATCGCCAGGTTGTTTGCCTCCGAACCACCGCCGGTGAACACTACACGTCGCGCCGTGCTGTTGATCAGTACGGCCACACTCCTTCGAGCGGCTTCAATCGCGGCGCGAGCTTCCCTGCCCGCCCCATATATGCTCGAAGGATTCCCATAGCACTCCATGAACTTGATCATGGCTCCCTTGACTTCCTCGGCAATAGGAGTCGTCGCGTTGTGATCGAGGTACACGTGGCGATCTGCCTGCCGAGCCTCAACGCTGTTGTCCGCCGCATGTTCGCCAGGTCCCATCACGTCTCTCTTGCCGCCCTCGGACGCTCGGGTCACTTCACACAGCAGGGCTTTGTACACCGGAAAACCTGAGATTGGGTCATAGCGTTGCAGGTCTGTCAGATCATTCACGCAGGCATTTCGCCACGCGTTCGGGCCGAGAGGGCCACCGCCCATGCCGCTGGCCTCGATCGCGCCTCGAACAATGTCGTCAGTGACCAGGGCGTACATGCCGACCCTTCCTCGCTTCGTACTCAGATGCACGAAATCCCCGTTCTCAATGCCACGCTCTCGAGCGTCCAGCGTGTTGATCATCACGGTGGGAACCGGTTTCTCTGCCAGAAGAGACGGAATGCTGCGATGCAATGTGTGCATGTCAACGTTGGAACGCGCTCCGGAATTGAAGACGAGGGGAAACGTCTGGGCCAGCTCGGGTCGGGAAAGGGGGCTTTCTCCCGGTTCCGTGTAGACCGGCAGGGCTTCGTAGCCATGCTCCTCCAGGATCGAGGACGCGATCTCGAACTTGCCCGAGGGCGTCTCGAAACCAGGCCGTCCGTCCGATCGGAGAAGCCCCTTCTCCCACTTCTTGTACTGCAACATTACAGTAGGCGTCTGCACTGTTCCGCCCGCGGCCCGGACCTCGTCCGGCGTGAACCCGGAGCCCTCGAGCGCCCGTGCAAGGAGGTCCCCTTGGTTCTGAGGGTATAGGTGACCATAGCCAAGACGTCGGGCAAGTTCCGCGAGGATGAAGAAATCGTTCCTCGCTTCACCGACCGGCTCTATCACTTGTTCCCTGATCCTGAAGGCGGGCCCATAGACCATGTATGATTCGATCTCATAGTAGGTTGTCGCCGGCAACACGATATCCGCATAAGCTGCGTCTGCGGTGAGCTGGCGGTCAATGCAGACCAGAAAGTCCAGCGCCCCGAGGGTCTTCCGCCAGATCTCCGATTGAGGCCATGAAGTGATAATGGAAGCCCCTAGGCTGATCAGGAGCCGAATGTGATAGGGCTTCTTCTCGAGGACCGCCTCCGGCAGGATATTGGCGTGAAACTCGCCGCGGTATTTTGTGTATATCGGGAAGTTATTGTATCCGGCGGCCTTCCGCACATCGGGATTGGGAACGAGCCCCTCCCGATTGATTGGGAATGTGTTCTGGGGCATGCTGAAGCAATGTCCGCCAGGTACATCGAGCTGGCCGGCCAGGGCCCACAGCACCATCGTTGCACGAATTGCCTGGACGGCCCCGTCACTATATTCAAGTCCACTGTACATCACGGGGGCAACACCGCTGGTGGTTGCTATCCTCCTGGCCAGTGACCTGACAGTATCAGCGGGAATTCCGGTGATGTGTTCAACGACCTTCGGCCGATAGTGCTGGATATGCTGGCAGAACTCCTCGAAGCCGACGGTCCAGTTCCCGACGAACTCCTCGTCGAACAATTCCTCCTCGATGATGACGTTGCACATCCCCAGAGCCAGCGCTCCATCGGTTCCCGGGCGAATCGGGACCCATTCGGAATTGGAGTACTTGGCCATCAGCGTCTTGCGTGGGTCGATTACCACGATTTGAGCGCCGCGCCGGTGCGCCTCCTCGATCCTGAGGAAGTCATGTGGGGGGCAGTGGGCTGCCGGGTTCTTCCCCCAGATCACGATGAGTTTCGCGTTCTCGATATCAGAGAACATGTTGATGAACATGCCGCCCATCGTGACGTGGGGCGCTATCATGGCAAATGAAACATAGCACAAAGCGCCCACACCGAGCGTGTTTGGCGATCCAAACGGGAACAGCACGCTCGCCGCGGAGGAGACGGCCACACCAGCCGGCTGATACATGTCGCAGAAAGCCAGCTCGAAACTTCCGCTGCCCGTGTAGATTGCGGTAGCCTCCGGCCCGGACTCCGCCTTGACCTGATTAAGCTTTGACACAATTGTCTCGTAGGCCTCGTCCCATGAGATTCGTTCGAAATCGTAGGTGCCTTTCGGCCCCTTGCGCCTCATTGGGTAGAGGAGTCTGTCCCCGGAATATACGATGTCTCTCGAGACTTCACCCACCCTGCATATCGCTCCGAACGGCGAGGTTTCGTCAGCCCTGACGCTCGCGATCCTGCCATCGCCTTCGTACGTGACTATGACCCAGCATCCGGCCGAGCAGATTCCGCAGATGGCTCGTTTCTCGTTTTCCTTATTCTCTCCCACAGCTATACTCGTCTCATTTCAATCATGGTGGCACCCCGTCCGCCAAGGGATCAGTATGGAAGCGCCCTGCGCTGCTTAGCCTCCTTCAACGAGGTCGCGTACCATTCCAACTCATCCAGGAACTGCTTGACATGCTTGTGATAGTCGGGATCCACCGGCTCGCCCTCGTCGCTGAACGCATCCTGGACCTTGGGGATGGGGAACATCGTAGGTATGCTCACCGTGCCGATCTCGGCCAGAAAGGCGCGCAGTTGCATAGCCGCCCTTACGCCGCCAAACGCTCCGGCTGAATAGCACACAATTCCCGAAGGCCGGAAGAAGTACTCCTCGAGGAAATGGTCCATGAGATTGGTCAAAGCCGGCGGAATGCTGTGGTTGTACTCACCGCTAACTATCACAAAGGCATCTGCATTGCGTATCATTTCCGCCAACGTCTCGAGGGGCTCGGGAGCCTTGCCCTTCTCGTATTCCTTGTACATCTTGTCCAGCAAGGGAAGCCTGTATTCGAGCGGATCGATGAGGGCGGCATCGTGCCCCCTCTCCTTCAACTTGTTCAGCACGAACTTCGCTGCCTTGATCCCCTGCCGATCGCTCCTAACCGAACCGTAGAACACCAGCACATTAAGCCTCATGTCGCCCCCCTTGGATTTGTTTTCTCGTCAACGCCTTGTCATGGATGGCCATTCGCCGTTCTTGCCCTTGAGCTTGCCAACAGACATACGACGCAGTCCCTTGCCATGTTGCCTGCATTTCACCCTACTTCATTTGTGGATCGTCCGGCTATCGCTCGACTTTTACGCCGCCGCCAAACGCCACATGGCCTTTGATATTCTTGGCCGCTTCTTTGGGTTCCGGATAGGTCCAGACGGCGTTTCTGTTCACCTTTCCGCCTGCTTCGAGGTCATAGTAGGAGGCCACCCCCTTCCAGGGACAAGTTGTGTGTTTGTCCGTCCCCTTGAAGTACTCCCACTTGACCGACTCCGGTGGGAAATAGACGTTGCCCTCAACTACCTCGTAGTTGTCGCCTTCTGCGAGGACTACCGCGTTCCATGTCGCTCTTGCCATTGTCGTGCATCCCCTTTCTTGGCTGGGCACCCAGTTTGCTCTTGGCCGACCGGGCCAATTTACGGTGAGGCAAACTTGGCCACCAGCCTACACTTCGATGATGCTCTTTATGTGCGTGGGGCCTCTCTCGTCGAATGCCTTCTGGAAATCGGCCATCCGATAGCGATGTGTGATCATCTCCTTTAGCATGCCATCGAAGCGCGCATCGATGGCACCGATGTGGCGCAGGGCCATTTCAAAATGTGTACGATTGGAGTTGACACTACCGACGATGACCTGGTTCTTGCGCACCGTCTCGCGCACGATTTCTGCCGCATCCACCTGAGTAAGAAGACCTTCTCGCGGTATACCGGTCATCACGTAGATGCTGCTGCGAGCCAGGTGGCTGATGAGCTGGAGGGCGATCTCCGCAGCACCGGACGCCTCGATCACTATGTTCAGGTTGCCTCCCAGATTACACTGGCCCACAAGCTCTTCGGCCGTCCTGCCGCTCGAATCGATGTAGCTTGATCCCATGTGCTTCACGAGATGCGCCTTGATGCTGTCCTCCGGGACTATGTCTGCCGTCCATGTGTTCACACCGTGGAGCCTCAGCAGGGCCGTGGCCAGAAGCCCCAGGGGCCCGGCCCCGACAACCAGCGCATTCAGGCAGACGCCCCAGCTTTCGGAAGCGAAAGTGTGATCCGGATGAGGACATGTCCAGGGGAGGCGCGATTGGATGATCCTGATCTGCTCTATCGCTTTCTCCGCTATGCTCACCGGCTCGGTGAAAACGGCCAGATCTCCCAGATCATCGGGGACTCTGACGATGTACTGTTCCTGGTCAACAGCGTACTCGGTGAGATAGCCGTCAAGTTTGTGTATTCCGCGCTCGGTGTAGAGGCCGGTCATGCACATGTCGCTCTGATTGTGCAGGCAGGGATGACATCTTCCGCAACCTCTGCGAACTGTCATGGTCACCGGGTCGCCAGGGGCGAGCCCCTTCGTTGCGCTTCCCACTGCCTCGACCACTCCCACCATCTCGTGACCCATCGCCATCTCGTTGCGTCCTTCGGCTATGTCGTGAAGGTCGCCCCGCACCATGCCGAAGTCGGTCCCATCAAGACCCACTTGCCTTATCCTGACCAGGACGTCGTCAGGCTGCCTGATCTCCGGCTTCGGCAGTTCGAAAGCGTGAACTCCGACCTTGCCCCGTATCAGTCCTACAGCTCGCATCGCTTCAGTCCGCCTTCCTGACACCGTGGCCGCCGAACTGCTGACGCAGAGCGGCCAGCATCTTGGCTCCGAAGGGCTGGTCCTGGCGGGACCGGAACCGGGCCTGGAGTGCCTGTGTCATGACAGGCGTGGGCACGGCGAGCTCTATTGACTCCTGGACCGTCCACCGTCCCTCTCCGGTGTCTTCCACATAGGCGCGTATGCTGTCGAGGGTCGGGTCTGCCTCCAGAGCTCCCGCGGCCAAGTCGAGCAGCCATGATCGGACCACGCTGCCGTGGCGCCAAGTCTCGGCAATGTCACGCAAGTTCAGGCCAAACTCTTCCTTCGCCTGCATCAACTCGAACCCTTCCGCATATGCCTGCATCAGCCCGTATTCGATTCCGTTGTGAACCATCTTCACGAAGTGACCTGCTCCACTTGGGCCCACGTGTCCATACCCTTTGTCGGGTGACGGAGCAAGGGTCTGCAATACCGGCTTGATCCGCTGGAAGGCGTCACCGTCACCGCCCACCATCAGGCAATACCCCTCTTCAAGACCCCACACACCGCCGCTCGTGCCGACGTCCAGGAAGACTATTCCTTTCTCCAGACAGGCAGTCGCCCGGCGCATGCTGTCCTTGTAGTACGAGTTGCCGCCGTCAATGACGATATCGCCCGTCGACAACTCTCTGGCCAGAGTCCCGAGTGTTCCCTCGGTGGGCTCTCCTGAAGGCACCATGATCCAGACCACGCACGGTTTGGCCAGTTGTGCCACCAGATCGGAGATCGAGGCGGCGCGGACGGCTCCCTGCTCGACCACATGTTGCCCCGCTTCCGACATCGGATCGTATACCACCAATCGATGGCCTCCGCCAAGCAGCCGCTGAGCCATGTTGCTCCCCATTCGGCCCAAGCCAATCATCCCAAGTTCCACACTCACACTCCTCCCGCCAACTGCGTGAGTTGGCTCGATAGGGCCCCGGAGTCCTCGTCCTGCCCATCATCCAAGTGTACGCGGGCCACGCGCCTTCCGAGGGAGGACAATGCTTGAAGGTCGCCAAGCGCCTGGGCATCAGCCACAACATCGAAGGTGTAGGGCTCTCCAGGGATCGGGAGATCATACCCATGTCCCGCCGTGATCTGTAGAAATAGCCCCTTGTCCGGACCACCTTTGTGGAGCTGTCCCGTCGAATGCAGATAGCGGGGCCCGTATCCGAACGTGGTAGCGATAGAGTGCCTCTCCACTACCTTGCGGCGGTATTTCGCAATGGCTTCGTCGACTTCGGCTGACGGACGAAGATATGCCATGATCGCCAGGTAGCTGCCTTTGGGGGGCTCGGCCAACATCCCGGATGGAGACTGTCCCGTGTCCACCCAGGGGAGGCGCCGGGAGGACGCATATTCTTGAAGAACCTTTTCGGTCGCATTCTTGGCTGATTTCACGTTCGGCTGGTCAAAGGGGTTGATGCCCAGTATAGCTCCGGCAACCGCCGTGGCGAATTCCCAGCGGTAGAACTCGGCACCCAGATCGTATCTGTCTCGCATCTCGAGCATGAGCACGGGTTGTCCGGCCGACTTGATGCCCTCCACTGCTGCGTCGACGGCGGAGTTGTCGTCTCCCTCCAGGCGTAGATACACGAACAATCTGTCATCACCGTATCTGTGAGGTGCTACCAGGGGCTCCCCCGCGATCGGGATGATGCCCTTGCCCTCTTTTCCGGTGCTCTCGGCGATGAGTTGTTCCGCCCAAAGTCCGAAGCTGCTGACACCGGGAGATGTGACGATAGTCAGCTTGTCCCGCCCCTGCAGGGCGAAGGTGCCCATAGCTGCCCCCAGCCGGGCCCCGTGATTGTCGCGGGCTGGCACACATGAAGCGCATCCCTCCCTCATGCGGTCCGCTCGATCCAGAAGCAACGTTATGTCAATTCCGGCCAGTGCTGCAGGTACGAGGCCGAACAAAGAAAGGACCGAGTAGCGACCGCCGATGTCAGGCGGGTTGATGAACGCGTGGCGGAAATCCCGCTCGTCCGCGAGCTCAACCAGCGGCGTTGCGGGGTCAGTGATCGCTACAAACTGCCGCCCCGCTCGCTCTTTCCCCACGGCGGATTCGACCAGGGACCAGAAATGCTGAAAGAGGAACAGCGGTTCGATGGTGGTGCCGGACTTGGAGGAGACCAGGAACAGGGTGTGCGCCGGATCGATGGTATCGGTCACAGACCGCACACACGCGGGGACGGTCGAGTCAAGCACACTGAGTTCGGGATATCCGTGAGCGCTCCCAAAGACTTGGCGCAGCACCTCGGGGCCCAGGCTGCTCCCACCCATTCCGAGGAGAACGACACTTTGGAAACCCTCCTGCCTCACCGCCTCGGCAAAGGACTCCATGACCGAAGTATGCTCATTCATCATGTCAGTCACGTGGAGCCACCCCATACGGTCCACAATCTCCTTCGGGTCCGGCTTCCACACTGTGTGGTCCTTCCGCCAGATACGGCCTATAACATCATGGCCATCGAGCTCTGCCAGGGTTGCCTCCAAGTCCGACAGATGCTTGCCGAAGTGGGCAGCCGGATGGACGTGCTCCTCAGTTCGCAATCGAGCCTTCTTCTCCGCGACCCCGGCCAGAAGTTTCTCGAACGAGTCTGCGAATGCCTTGACTCCGTCGGCCAGCAGGTCCTCCATGATAGAGTCCAAGTTGATCCCGGCCGCAGCTAGGGCAGTGAGAGTCTGCTCTGCTCCTGCCACGTCGCGCTCCACTGTCCTCTCAGCGCGGCCGTGATCGAGGAAGGCGGTGATTGTTGCCGGCGGCATGGTGTTGACTGTATCCGGCCCAATGAGGGGCTCCACATACAGCAGGTCGCTGTAGGCAGGGTCTTTCGTGCCGGTGCTGGCCCATAGAGGACGCTGCACTCGAGCACCCCTGGCGCTCAGCGCCGCGAAGCGATCGCCCCCGAAGGCATTCTTGAACGCTTGATAAGCCAGCTTGGCGTTGGCGATCGCAGCCTTGCCCAGCAGTGCTTTCAAGTCCGCTCGCCCTTGCCGGATCAGCTCCTCCAGCTGGCGGTCGATGGCCGTATCCACGCGGCTCAGGAAGTAGGATGCCACCGACGCCACCCGACTTGCGTCGCCGCCCCGTTGAACGAGGTCCTCGAGCCCGGCAACGTAGGCTTCCATAACTTGCATGTGGCTGGCCAGGGAGAAGATGAGCGTTGCGTTCACATTGATGCCTTCGCCGATGAGACGCCGGATCGCTGGCATACCCTCGGAAGTTGCGGGCACTTTGATCATCACATTGGGGCGATCAAGGGCGGCAAAGAGCCGTCGGGCCTCCTCAATGGTGCCTTCCGTGTCATGCGCCATCGTGGGATTCACCTCGAGGCTGGCATAGCCATCTGCCCCTCCGCTGCGATCGTAGATTGGACGCAGCAAGTCCACCGCCGTACGAATATCTTCCATAGCGAGCTCTTCATAGGTTTCCACCGCGTCTCTATCGGCCCTGGCCAAATCAGCCAATGCACTATCGTAATCGGTGCTCCCCACAATGGCCTTCTCGAAGATGGTGGGGTTGGAAGTCACCCCGCTTATCCCCGATTCAATGAAGCGCTGGAACTCTCCGGAGGTGAACATGCCCCGGCGTATGTAGTCAATCCATACTGCCTGGCCAAGGAGTTGAGCCTGTTGGATGGGATTCCCCATGCAGCTTGTCCTTCTTTCTCCCATTTGTTGCCGTCAAGAAATCATTGCTCGAGAGTCAGGCGCATTTCCATCAGCTATGCGAAGAGCCCTTCACCCACACCGATAGCTCTCAGAAACGCGTGCATCTGTGCCTCAGGCATGTTCAAGCTCGATGGACTTGGGCCGGAATGCGGACGGCCCGTCCCCCAGCTTCCCATTTCAAGGGCTCCTCTCGTTCAAGAGCCGATCGGCTTCGCTGGCTACCCTGCTGGCAGTCAGACCAAGCTGCTCGTAGATGACGTTGCTTGGGGCCGAAGCCCCGAAGCCTGACATTCCAATGGCGACCCCATCGAGGCCCACATACCTCTCCCAACCAAGCGGTGTGCCCGCTTCTATGGAAACCCGCGCACGGATCTCGCGAGGCAAGACGTGATCGCGGTACTCCGGAGGCTGGGCTTCGAAGAGCTCCCAGGAAGGTAGAGATACGACGCGAGCGGCAACACCTTTTTCGTTCAGCAGTCTTCCTGCATCGAGAGCGATGTGCACCTCCGACCCTGTTCCCATCAGAATGACGTCTGGCTGTGTGCTTGCTTCCCACAGTATATAGCCGCCGTGTCGCAGGCCACCGGACGGAGCCAGCGCCGTCCGGTCTAGGACAGGCAGGTTCTGGCGGCTGAGCACGAGGGCCGTCGGCCCGTGCCGACGCTCCAGTGCAGCGCTCCAAGCCTCGACCGTCTCGCTTGCGTCTGCCGGGCGGATGGTGACCAGGTTTGGCACGGTTCGCAGGCCCATCAGCTGCTCCACTGGCTGGTGCGTGGGCCCGTCTTCTCCCAAACCAATGGAGTCATGTGTGAATATGTAGATCACACGTATTCCCATCAAAGCTGCCAGTCGCACGGGTGGCCGCATGTAGTCGTAGAAAATCAGGAAAGTGGCAGTGTATGGAATGATGCCTCCATGAGCACACATACCATTCGCGATGGCGCCCATGGCGTGCTCCCGTACACCGAAGTGCATGTTGTGGCCGCAGTACTCTTCAAATCCGTAGTGCCCGTGGTCCTTCAGCAGAGTCTTGGTGGACGGGGCCAAATCAGCCGAACCGCCCGTGAAGGCGTGAATCTTCTGAGATATGGCGTTCATGACCCGGCCGGACGCTTCCCGCGTGGCGATGGGCTTGTCCTGAGCGCTGAAAAGAGTAGGCAAGGTGTCGTCCCATCCCTCTGGCAGATCTCCGCGCAGGTCTAACCCGAGTCGTCCGGCCTCGTCCGGATATGCCACGCTGTATTCCTGCAGTTCTTGCTGCCACTGATCCTGCCACCGCTGTCCCCGGTCGAGCGCACGCCGCATGTGCTCGAGGGCCTCTTGTGGAACAACAAAGGCATCATCATAGGGCCAGCCCAGTCGTTCCTTGGTCAGTCGCACCTCATCTTTGCCGAGAGGCTCGCCGTGGGCTGCCGCAGTGCCTGCCTTGTTGGGGCTCCCGTAGCCGATGATAGTTCTGCATACTATCAGGGTGGGATGCCCGGCCTCGTCCCGGGCGGCATGTATGGCCGACTCCACAGCCGAAATATCCATTCCGTCAACAGGTCCGACGACATGCCAGCCGTACGCCTGAAAACGCTGAGCGACATTCTCCGCAAAGGCTATATCAGTGCTGCCCTCGATCGAGATGTCGTTGTCGTCGTATAGATAGACAATCTTACCCAGGCGGAGCGTGCCTGCCAGCGAAGCTGCTTCTGAGGCCACACCCTCCTGCAGGTCTCCGTCGGACACAATTGCGTAGGTGTAGTGATCGATTAGCTTGTGCCCAGGCCGATTGTAGTGCTCCGCAAGCCACCTCTCGGCTATTGCCATTCCGACTCCGTTGGAGAACCCCTGGCCCAGAGGCCCCGTTGTCACCTCTACCCCCGGAGTGACGCCATACTCCGGGTGGCCGGGCGTCCGGCTTCCCCACTGCCGGAAAGACTTGATCTCGTCCAGCGACAGGTCATACCCGGTGAGGTGCAGTAGCGCGTAAAGCAGTGCCGAAGCATGTCCAGGAGATAGAATGAACCGGTCGCGGTTCGGCCATTGTGGGTC
>JAZFSU010000006.1:0-12074 GCA_036446335.1 Dehalococcoidia bacterium
GTGTAACCCACGTGCCCGGTTCAAAGTGTTACCCATGTTCCGGGTTGCACAGTCGTCCGTCTGCTGGGCATGATCCACGACGTACCATACTTTCGTGGTGCGACGGCCTACATCAAGAACCCACTGGCTCCAGAGTCCAGCGACTACACCTATGGTACAGACCATGCGATACTGGTGGGCCGCTACGGGCAGCAGATCAAGCCAGTCAACCGCGCCCAGGTGATAGGCGACGACGCTGCTGTGTTCACTGAGGACTGGGACTGGGACGAGATAGCGTTAGTGGGAGACCTACTAGGGCAGGTAGACGACACCTACCTTGACAGTGTAGCCAAGGCCCATAGACAAGGGCTTGCCATCATCAGACACGCCGACATTGAAGGCTTGACTGGTGAGATCGTAGTCATGCTCAACGCAGGGCAGGAGCTGTACGACGTGGTCACTCTGACCGACGCCGGCGCTGGGCTGTCGGGCGTCAAGCGTAGGGTGATGGGCATGACGCACCACTACCACGCAGCCAAGGGCCAGTACACGTTGACCATGAGACTGGGGGACGCATGATCCACAAGGGCATCATCAAGGCGTGGGACTCGGGGACCTGGACAGCGAGCGTCCAGATCATCGGTAGCCTTGGGGTGTGGCTTGGGTCGATCCCCGTCAACCGTGGCATCGCTTCGGGCGACATGGTAGTAGGGAGATCGGTGGCTGTCCTGTTCCTTGACCCAGGCAACCCCGCCGATGTAGTCGTACTGGCGGTATGGACGTAGCCCGCTCTTACGCACGCTCGCCCACGTCGGATGCAGTTTGACGAATGCCGACATCGTACGTGACAAGAAGGTTCAGAAATGTGTAGAGGATCACTGAGTTCTGAGGAGTCCAAGAAGAGCGTTGGTTATCCAGTCGTTGATGCTTGTATGCGCCTGCCTGGCCTCGACTGCTATCGCACAGTGGAGGTCGGACGGAATTCGCAATACGAACTTGCCGGAAAACGGCTTGTCCGGCTTCTTACCAATCTTCTCGCAGTGTTCCAGGTAATGATCTGCGGCCTCACGGAAGTCCTGGTCAAGCTCGTCGACCGATGTGCCTTCAAACGTCACGACGTCCTTGATGCCCATGATGCGGCCATGCAGCAGTCGGTCCTCAGCGGAGAACTCCACACTTCCCACGTATCCCTTGTATCTAATGGTGTTCTTCCCAATAACCAGAGCACCTTGAGCGGCAAGCCGATGGACTGCCTCACTTGTGTGGCGATAAGCGGCATCGGCATCAGGCAGGGCTCCCTCACACGCAGACCCCTTGCCTGCAATCCTCTTGTCTGCCTTAGCCAAGTTGCGCTTCACAGTAGTCGTAGTCATGGTGTCACTCCCATCTCTGTCAGGAATTCTCTCAGGTCCTTGACCTGATACTGCTTCAACTCCTTCGTCTTTGGCTTGTGCATCATAAATGTCCGGTCCTTGAAATCGATCGCAATGCGTGATCCGCTTCCTTTTCCCTCATCCACCGTGGCACCGACAGCCTCCAGCAGTGACCTGGTATCCTTCCATTTGATGTCAGCCCGTATCGGCTGGTCGAAAACCCTTCCCAGCGTCTTCAGCTGTCTGCTGTTCACCTGTAGATAGTATCAGAAATAGTACTATGTGTCAATGGTCATATCATACCGGGCGTGCTCAAGGGGGCAACAAAGATGACCAAGTGTACCCTCCACGTCCCGCTGTCCATCAGGGGCAAGAACCGGAATCCGCACCCCCCCGCCCTCGCCGACGTCGTTGTGCTGGCAGCTTGGGCGTTTGGCTCTCGGCCGTGCCCGTCAACCGTGGCATCGCGAGCGGCGATATGGTGGTGGGCCGGCCCGTGGCCGTGCTGTTCCTCGACCCAGGCAACCCCGCCGACGTCGTCGTGCTCGCCGTCTGGGCGTAGCGCCCACTTGTCCACCCGTCCTTGACGCACTAGAATATCCACGCGACAATCCGCCACACATCCGACCAGGGAGGTGCCCACATGGCTGAGCCAGGACCACTCTACATCGATTTCCCCCCCGACGTTTCGCAACACCCTGCCAGTGCCGCCTTCGAACGGCAAGTCATAGCCGCCCAGCTCACATACGAATTCGAGTCGCGGCTCCCTTTCTACGTCGAAGCTCGGGCCTCTCTCCCCTCGCTCATTGTTACCGAAGGCCCGTACCGACCCCTACTCAAGGAGGCCCGCACCCTCTACACCTTCGGATACTACTACTCCTGCGTCGCCATGTGCGGAATCACCGCCGAGCGAATCGTCAAGGACATTTTCGTCACAAACATACGCGTCATGAAGAGTGGTAAGCCTGGTAAGCCGTCCAGAGAGGCCGAGGAGGTCCTTGAGAGCTTTGGCGCTAAGCAAATCTGCGACTTCCTGCTAGCCTCTGGTCTTCTGCACAAAAACTTGAATAAGCCCCTCAAAGACCTCGCAGTCCTGCGCAACAAGTACACCCATGCCCGTCAGAGCGCCAAAGACGAGGAAGCCGCGAGGGCCGAACTTGAGAAAGACGCCAGGAAAGCCATAAAACTCCTGCATACCACCGTTGAAGGAACCGTTGCGGCCGTCAAAGGCATTACTGACCCAACCTATCAGCACCCTCCCGGGCCGTATCCCGAAGACGCCGCCTGATCACCGCCTCCCCCCCCTCGCACTGAGCGACCCATCCAGTGGGTCGGGCACCACTCAAATCGGAAGGGAAAGCCCAAGGCAAGCAGCTGAAGGCAAGATAGGGTAACTTGACGAGTCACCTTTTGTGAGTTAGGATACTCGCACGCAACCGGTCACTCGACTGGTTGTGGAGCTGTCTCACACATACGGTTTCCCCCGTCGCTACTACCTCTGTGCCAGTTTGGCCATGGGCTGCAATGAGACACAATCCCAATGGGGATGGAGGTACACCGCGTTGAGACTACTGAAGCGCCTTGAGCACAAGCGACGAATCGTCAGAAGAAACCAGCTGGCCAGGTCTGTCGTCGGAGGCACAGGTCTTTGTTTCTTCATCCTGTTTGCCTTCGGGCTGAGTGGCATATTCCCTCCGCTCGCCATAATAGGGATGCCCATCGTCATTTTGGGAGCTATCGCAGGCACCGTAGCTGTTCTCAGCGTAGTCGGCGCACCGTTGGGTATGCTCATCTATTGACGGGCACGCCATCGAACCTGCCCTGGCCGATCCCGCCTTGTGGGCGGCAAAATAGGGAGGAAAAGTTAAGTCCGGCCCGGAGGCCACACAGCCAGCATCTATTGACGAACAGCACCAAAGATGGTATAAACACACTGCGGAGCCTTCGTCTGGGACGATTCCGCAAGCCACTGCCAGCCCGCCACTGCAGTTCGTGCTACCTCTATTAAGTTGCGTGCGTATTGCGCCCGTGACAGGGTCCCCGTCGCCGAGAAAGATCACCGCTGTCAAGCTCGTGTATTGCATGGAGCAGGCGGGGTTATCTATTTGGGGGCACACTCTGCTGGAGGGCAATGAATGAAAGCCAAGATGTTTTCCACAGCGATGGTGCTGTTGATAACCCTGGCAGCGATGACCGGGCCCCTGGCAGGCGTGGCAGCGGCGGACTCACAGAATTACGCCTGGGGAGTCACGGGCGTCAATTTCGGTGGCCCGAACGACTACAGCGAAGTGTTCAAAGTGGACCCCGCTGATGGAATTGTCACGATTGTGGGCGCTTACACGGGGGGCTCTACATACGCCGATATCGCGATGACACCCAACAGCAGGTTGTACACCGTTGGACTCGACGCGGACGGTGTCACGGGCACCACAAGCAACTTCTATGACTTGTACCGACTCGATCCTGCCACCGGTGCTGTCATCGGAACCTGGCTCGATGTGTTTCGCGCCAATGGGCTGAAACAGGTCAACGCCCTGGCCGGGGAGAGCGATACCAGCCTTCTGGCAATAGAAGGCGGCGGGGTCAACAATCCTCATTTGCTTCGAATCAACCTTGATGGTTCGGGCGACTATTCGAGCCTCACCGACCTGGGGACTTTGCCCACCGGATATTCGGGCGGTGACCTGGACAGAGACCCCTTCACAGGTAAATGGTATGGCGCGTTCGAAGGGACCGGTCAGACCGAGATATGGGAGCTGAACGTTGCAAACCCCGCGGCCTCAACCCTGGCGTCGGCACACAGTGTCACTTATCTGGCCGGATTGTCCTTCCGCCCTAGCGGAACCACGACCAGCCTTTCACTGGCCGGCTCCTGGAATGACCAGAACCTGTATGAGGTGAACGTCAATACCAGCTCAACGACATTGCTCTGGGACCTCAGCTCCTCTCTCCACGGCAACATCTTTGGCCTTTCCCCGATGCAGCCGGAGAGCGTGACTGCCCCCAATACTCCGGCGGGCCCGTCCAGCGGCGGCATTGGCCAGAGCCTTGCCTACTCCACCGAAGGCGCAGCCTCCAATCTGGGACACTCTCTCGAGTATCGTTTCGACTGGGGCGACGGCAGCTACTCCGGCTGGTCATCCTCATCCACAGCCTCCCATTTCTGGTCAGCCGCGAATACCTATATTGTGAAGGCACAGGCGAGGTGTGCCACCCATACAGGGATCGTCTCCGGTTGGTCGAGTGGCAAGTCCGTTACCATAGCCGACGTACCACCGGCCGTAACCACCAATGCTGCCAGCGCCATCACAAGCAATACAAGTACGTTGAACGGCACGCTGAGTGACCTGGGAACTGCCACATCCGTGGATGTCCACTTCGAGTATGGTACCGATACCCTCTATGGCACTTCTACCGGTGTGCTGCCAATGACCGCTATCGACACTTTCTTTGCCGATATCTCCAGCCTGACTCCTGGAACCACCTACCACTTCAGGGCCGTGGCTGTCGGTGACGGTACCGACTACGGCAGCGACGTGACCTTCACCACCGGCACCACACCGCCGGCCGTAGCCACCAATGCTGCCAGCGCTGTAGCCAGCAGCTCGAGTACGTTGAACGGCACGCTGAGTGACCTGGGAACTGCCTCACCGGTCGCCGTTTCCTTTGAGTGGGCAACCGATGCCTACTATACAACCAACGGCAATACCTACGACAACGAGACCACTCCTGCCGGGTCAATGGGCGGTACCGGTGCCTTCAATGAACCTCTGGCAAGCCTGATCGCCGGCACCACATATCACTTCAGGGCGAAGGCCGTTGGTGATGGTACCAGCTACGGCAGCGACGTGACCTTCGTCACGGGAACCACAGCGCCGAACGCAGCCACCGATCCTGCCACCGCTGTGACCACCAGTTCAAGTACGTTGCACGGCGTGCTGAATGACCTGGGCACCGCCTCAAGCGTACAAGTTTCCTTTGAGTGGGGTACGACCACGAGCTATGGCAGTGAGACTATCGCCCAAACGCTGACCGGCACCGGGCCCTTCACCGCCAACCTCATCGGGCTGGCCTCCGGCACCTCCTACCACTTCAGGGCGAAGGCGGTGGGTGACGGTACAGTCTTCGGCGGCGACAGGACCTTCACCACGGGAACCACACCACCGGCCGTAACCACCGATGCTGCCAGCGCTGTGACCAGCAGCTCAAGCACGTTGAACGGCACGCTGGATGACCTGGGCACGGCGTCAAGCGTGCAGGTGTCTTTCGAGTGGGGGCTTGACACCAGCTATGGCAATGAGACTACCGCCCAACCACTGACCGGCGCGGGCACGGCGTCAAGCGTGTCGGTCTCTGCCGAGCTGACCGGCATGGGCACGGGGTCAAGCGTGCTGGTCTCTGCCGAGCTGACCAGCGCCGGACCCTTCACCGCCGACCTCACCGGCCTCTCGGGAGGTACCACCTATCACTTCAGGACCAAGGCGGTGGGTGATGACACCAGCTATGGTGATGATATCACCTTCACCACAGCTGCTGCGCCGGGAGAAGGAGGAAGTGGCTGCTTCATCGCCACCGCAGCCCTTGGCCCTGACGACAGCAGCGTACAGGCTCTCAGGACATTCAGAGACACTCATCTGGCGACCAACCCTGTCGGCTCGGGCTTCGTGTCAGCATACTACAAGCTGAGTCCGCCCGTGGCAGGGTTCATCGATGACCATCCCGCCCTCAAGCCGGCGGTGAGGGGTCTGCTGGTACCTGCCGTCGTCGTAACGGTTGCAGCGCTGAACATCGCCCTGTGGCAGAAGCTCATGATCGTGGTCGCCATGCTGTTCTGGGGAGTCGGCCTCATTATCTGGCTGAGAACGAGAGCGATTCTGGCCGAAGAGTAGGGTCAGCTCTCTCTGCTCGCCCGGCGGGCAGCGGAGAGCCGTTTCCAAACGAATCGATGCCGGTTCGAATCGAACTGTGCATGGGGAAGGCATCCCAGCAATCGCCTTCCCCTTCTCTTTGTGGGGGGCCGGTCCGTGACCGCCTGGCGAGCCTCATGCAGACCCCGACCTGCCCCATCATGCACGCTCGATTGCCAAACCAGATATGCCCGTGTACGATTGGATACAGGAGCGCTGACTGAAGTTGATATATGCCGGGTGTGATCTGGGAATCCTCTCCGCCAAGGCGGCCGTCATCCGAAACGGTGACGTCCTCGCGTTCGAGATACTCCCCTATCGGAACCTTCCCCGGCAGGCGGCGGTCGAGGTCATGGACAAAGCGCTCGCAGCGGCCGGCGTCACTCGCGAAGACGTAGAGTACTGCCTGGCCACCGGGTTCGGCAAGAAGGCCGTCGCCCACGCGGACGGGGCCGTGCCGCACATCATGTGCCTCCAAAGAGCCGTCCTGGGCCTCAATCCCGGGGTGAGGACGGTCATCGATGTCGGCGGGCACAGCTTCACCGCGTTCAACATCGGAGACAACGGAAAGATAACGGAGTCCTCTATCACCGACATGTGCGCCGCCGGGACAGGCAAATACCTCGAGGTCATGGCCAGCGCCCTGGAGATGCCGGTCGAGGAGCTGAGCCAAGCCTCGCTGAAGTCGAAGAACCCTCTCCCTGTCACCAGCCAGTGCGTGATACTCGCCGAGAGCGACCTGATCACTTATGTCAACGACGGCCACGACGAACTCGACATCTTCGCCGGAATCGCTTCCTCCGTAGCCGCCAAGATCGTGGGCCTCGTCAAGAGGATCAGCGTCAACGAGGAGATCGCGATGACGGGCGGCGTCGCCAAGAACGGCATCGTGGCCAGGGAACTCGAAAGGGGGCTGGGACTGAAGCTCGCCAACCTCGGCGGCGTGGACCCCCAGGTCCTCGGAGCCTACGGGGCCGCGCTCCTGGCCAGAGAGGGAGAGCCCGGCCTGTGAAGGGACAGTCTCCAGCCTTCAAGAGGGGAAACGCAGTTTGAGAATGATCGCAGCCGGATGCGATGTCGGCGCCCTGACCACCAAGGCGGTGGTGATGAACGATGGCGCTATCCTGGGGTATGAGATAGCCCGATCGAGAGCCAGGGCCGTTCTGTCGGCGACCGGGGTGATGGACAGGCTGCTCGGAAGGCTCGATCTCTCCTGGGACGACATCCAGCATTGTGTGAGCACCGGATATGGCCGCAACATCATGCCTTTTGCCCGAAGCGATGTCAGCGAGATTTCGGCCCACGCGAGAGGAGCTGCGTGGCTCGCCCCAGGGGTGAGGACGATCATCGATGGCGGAGGGCAGGACTGCAAGGCGATCCGGCTGGATGAGAAGGGCACCCTCGAGGACTTCCGCATGAACACGAAATGCGCCGCCGGGACCGGGAGGGCCCTGGAGCTCATGGCCGACAGCCTCGGCGTCGATGTCTCACAGCTCGGCCCGCTTTCGCTGGAGGCAACCGATCCGGTCGTACTGCAGAACCCCTGCTGCATCATAACGGAGATCGAGATCAGGCACCTGGTCCTGGAGGAAGTGGACAGCGCCAACATCGCCGCCGGGATCAACGATATTACAGCGCGCCGCATGCTCGGCCTGGCACGCAATCTGGGGATCAGGCATGACGTGGCCGTCACCGGCGGCATCGCCAAGAACGCCGGCATCGTGAGCTGCCTGGAGCGGGCGCTCGGAGCGGAACTGGTGAAGTTCTCCGAAGACCCCCAGATCATCGGGGCTCTGGGCGCAGCCCTCATCGCCGCCGACCGGGCCGGGCGGCCGGGCCACCATGAATGACCGATTCAGCCCACTGACGATCCGGGCATAGCGCGCAGCCTGACCTGGCGCTGTATCCCCGCTCGTTACACAGCGCCCGCCCCAGGACTTTGACTCCCGGCCCGATTGACAGTACAATCCCGCATACGACAGCGATTCCGGCTGGCTACTCTCAGACACGACCGGTGCTCGCCAGTCGCTCAGAGAAACCAACGGAGGTGAAAGAATGCAGGTCGATCAGGACACGTTGGAGTCTTTGAAGCAGCACTTCGGCTACAACGATGAAGAGATGAAGCTCTTCATGGAGAACCCGCGAAACGAGGACGTTCTCGCCAAAGGGACTGCCCTGATGAACAAGACAATCGTTCTTGAGGTCGTGGAATCGCACGGCTGCAACAGCCAGCACAAGGTGGGCGACAGGTTCTACTTCGACGGGGCGGGCAACCTTCTGACCAAGCTCTGCCCAAAGAAGATATGCATCTACGCTCTCAGCCCGCTGGCGCAGCTGATCTTCGCTTCCAACGAGCTGTTCTACACCGGCACGGACCCCAACGATATGCGGTTCAAAAGAGCCGGCTGCTTCGATGTCGGGGTCAGGTGCGGCGGCTGGGGGCACATCGTCATGGAGATCAAGGTCGAAGACCGCAACTAGTAGATAGGCAGAAACGGGACGCTCTCGGCCTCCCCGGGTTACCGCTCCGCATCCACTCCCTTCATGGCAGTCTGCTCAGCGCACGTGCCATCCCAGTCGGTCAGGGAATGGACTCCTTTTCTCCTGATCTTGGTACTATCTTCCCATGTTCAGTCACCAGAAAGAGCCATTGAACGACTCGTCACAGGCGTGCTAGGCTTCAACTGTCCGTGTCACAGGGCCTGGCCGATTCCGCAGCCCGCGATGGAGCCGGCTCGGGTTGGGCAGGAGAAGCACTGTGATGCGGGGATTGCGCAAATGACTCTTCACAAGAAAGTGCTCATCAGCATCGGCCTGACGATAGCCGGCCTCATCGTGGTTCTTTATGTGGTTTCTCAGAGCATCTTTATGGGCAGCTACGCCGACCTGGAGGAACAGCACGCCGCACAGGATATCGAGCGGGTCACGCGCGCTCTGACTGCCGACATCGAGACCCTGGCCTCTATTGTGTACGATTGGGCCCCGTGGGATGCTACCTACGACTTCGTTGACGATGTCAAGGACGGCAACACCGAGTATGCCGAGGAAAACCTTGTGGAGAGCGTTTTCGTCAACCTGGACGTCAACCTCATGTTGTTCAGCGATGCCTCAGGGCAGATTGTCTTCAGCAAGGCTGTTGACCTGCAGGAGTGGGCCGAAGTGCCCGTACCGCCCAGCCTTTCGCAGCATCTCGCTGACAACGCCTATCTCCTTGACCATGCGGATCCCGAGAGCTACAAGAAGGGGATTCTACTTCTTCCTGAAGGTCCCATGCTCGTCGCGTCGCGGCCTATCCTGACGAGCGACTATGCCGGGCCCATCAACGGGACGCTCCTCATGGGGCGATACCTCGACTCCGTCAAAATCGAAGAGCTTGCCGAATTGACCCAGTTGTCTCTTGCGGTCCACCTGTTCGGCGATTCGCAGATTCCTTCGGACTTCGAGACGGCGCGCGCTGCCTTATCCCAGGAGGAGCCCACTTTCGTTCAGCCGCGCGACGAAGAGTCTATCGCCGGATACGCTCTGCTCGAAGATGTCTACGGAAGCGCAGCACTCATCATGGGCGCTGAAATGCCGAGAGATATCTATGCGCATGGACAGGCCAGCAACAGGAATCTCATCCTGGCGGTGTTGGCCGTTGGCCTGGTGCTGACCGGCCTGACCCTCTTCCTCCTGGAGAAGCTTGTCCTGTCGCGGTTGAGCCGTTTGAGCCGGATCGTCGCAGGTATCGGCAAGAGCGGGGATATCTCGACACGGGTCTCGATGCCGGGAACTGATGAGCTGTCGAACCTTGGACAGGCGATCAACGGTATGCTCGCGGAGTTGGAGAGCGCCCAACTGGAACTGCTGAAGCTCAAGCTGGGCGTTGAGCGATCGAATGATGCCATCTTCATGACTGATACTGAAGGCAATATTTCCTATGTGAATCCCGGCTTTGAGGAGACCTACGGATACAGCAGCCTGGAAGCAGTGGGGCAGACACCCCGGCTTTTGAAATCAGGGACACTTCCCCCGGAAGTCTATGCCGAGTTTTGGGAGACGCTCCTGTCGAAGAAGGTGGTGTTGGGTGAACTGGTCAACAAAACGAAGGACGATCGCCTGATCACTATTGAAGGAACGGCCAACCCTATTCTGGACGCGAAGGGCGACCTCGTCGGTTTCCTGGCTATCCAACGCGACATCACCGAACGCAAGCAGGTGGATGAATCGCTTCGAGCGAGCGAAGAGTATTACAGGGCGTTGACGGAGAATTCTCTGGACGCCATCGCAGTTCTGGCTGGCGACGGGACCATCCGCTATGAAAGCAACTCCACAGAACGCGTGCTCGGATACAAGCCTGAAGAACTCGTCGGCACCGATCCTTTCACCCGCGTGCACCCCGATGATTCAGCCGAAGCGACGAAACTGTTCGCGCAGATACTGGCGGACCCGACTCGTATCATACTGACCGAGATACGATACATGCACAGAGACGGTGCTTGGCGGAACATGGAAGCTGTGGCCCAGAATCTCCTCGGTGATCCTGCGGTCGAGGGCATCGTCGTCAACTTCCGCGACGTCACCGAGCGCAAGCGAATGGAGAAGCAAGTCCTTCTCAGCGGGCGTTTGGCTTCAGTTGGCCAGCTGGCAGCGGGTGTGGCCCACGAACTGAACAACCCGCTTGCGGCGGTTCAGGGGTACGCCCAATTTCTGTCAATGCGGCAGGACCTCGATGAGTCCATGAAGGAAGATGTGGAGACTATCTACAAGGAAGCGCAGAGAGCCTCCAGAATCACCGCCAACCTGCTCTCGTTTGCCCGCAAGCACGAGGTGCAGAAGGACCTGGTCTCCATCAACAAGGTCGTCGAGAGCGGCCTGGAACTCAACGCGTACCGATTGAAAGTCAACAACATAGAGATAGTGACTGACCTTGCCCCTGATATCCCGGAGACTCTTGCGGATTTCCACCAGTTGCAGCAGGTCTTCGTGAACCTGATCACCAACGCCGAGCACGCCATGACGGAGGCTCACGGAAAGGGCAAGATTCTCGTCCAGACCGAGACGTCGGGGGAGACAATCCGAATTACCTTCACGGACGACGGACCCGGAATCGAACCGGAGCACTTGAGCAGCATATTCGACCCCTTCTTCACCACCAAGGAAGTCGGGCAGGGAACCGGTCTGGGCCTGAGCATCTGCTACGGTATCGTTGAACAGCACGGTGGCATCATTCGTGCCGAGAGCAAGCTTGGAGAGGGAACGACGTTTGTCGTTGAGATACCCGTAGTCGCCACTGATCAGGCCTTGGCTGGGCAACTCGACTCGGCCCAAGTCGAGCAGCCCTGAATCAACAGTCCAAGGCACCGAACCATCACAACCAACCCCTATGGCCTTTGGCCGCGCACCAGCGATGACCCTGGCCGCGCCCAGCCCCAATCTGTAAATACTCGATCAAAACGCCCACCTTGTTGGTGCCCTGGGTCAACCCCCGAGGGTGAATGGCATTGTCACGAAAGCAGAGATTTTCACCCTCATCCTTCGGCTAGCTCAGGACAGGCTCTGCCCTTTCCCATCGAGGGAGAGGGAATTCCTCTCGCCAACCAACGGATCGAGGCCTGGCCGCGGCGGGCGTTGACAGGCCCTTCGCATGCATATAACATAGCGGTTACCCTGGGCGGGAAACCGTCCGCAGCGGCCATTCGCAACCGGACGAGAGGAGGCCCAGCGCGTTGAAAAGAAGCGATGTCTTGATATTGATCGCCATCTGGGACCTGTTGACTGCTATGGGCATCTTTCTCGCGGTCGCCGTCGGCACCGCGATTATCGTCTCTCTGTC
>JAZFSU010000007.1:0-13462 GCA_036446335.1 Dehalococcoidia bacterium
ACCGGAACCCGCCAATTGGCCCAGGCCGGTGCCTTCTCCTTGATCAGGGCGTCAACGCCGATGTTCTCCATCCCGATCGAGTTGAGGACTCCCCCGGTCGTCTCCACCAGGCGAGGCTGGGGGTTTCCCGGGCGAGGCTGGCGAGTCGTGCCCTTGCATATGATTGCCCCCAGTCTCTGAACGTCGAAGACCTCGGAGTACTCCGTGCCGTAGCCGAACGTTCCTGAGGCGGTCATCACGGGGTTGGCCAGAGGCAACCCCCGGCCGTTGCCCGGCGCAAGTTGTGTGGAGAGGTCAAGTGAGCTCATAGTTTGCCGTAGATCTCCTGCATTTCCAGAGCGTCCTCCTCCCGGTTGGGGCTTTCGCAGATCGCCAGCCCCTCGACCCGCCGGTCCTTCAGCGCCCTGAGCAAGTCAACATAGTTGAAGTCGGACTCGGCCAGTGTCAGGTGCTTCCTCTCACCTTTGGGCCCGTATTCTATTCCGGAGATGTGAATGTGCATGTCGTCCAGGGCGTCGCGTCCCAGTACGGTTTCGATTCTGGTGAGCGTATGTGCAAACTCGTCATAGGAATTCGCCTCGCCGGTGCGCGCATGCCAGTGCGGGAAATCGATGGTAGGAGCCACGCCCTCCACGTCGGCGCTGATCTTGAGGACCTCCTCCAGGGTGCCGAAACTGGAGCCCTTTCCTGTGATCTCCGGCCTGATCTGCACGCCGATGCCCTCGGCCCGCAGAGTCGCCACGATCTGCTCGAGGTTCTGTTTGACTTTGGAAAATACCTCGGAGGGCGAGTCACCGAGGTAGAAGGCGGCATGGAAGACGACACTGGCGCCACCGAAAAGCGACGTCATCCGAGTGGCCTGGAGAATGCGGTGCCTGCTGGCAGCGACCTTCTTTGGCTCGCGGGCATTGAGGTTCACGAAGTAGGGCGCGTGAGCGCTCAATCGTATCCCCCTGGCTCTGGCCAATTCTCCCACCGCACCGGCGCTCTCGGGGCTCAGATACACGCCACGCACGAATTCCACCTCCATACAGCCCAGCCCCAACTCGTGAACGCGCTCGATTCCGGCCTCTGTGGACTGCTCTCCGGAGGACAGCGGTATGCCGGCTGTGCCGAAAAGCAGCCCTCTGTCAGTCGCCATGCGCCTCTTCGGGTCCGGGTGGCATCGCGCGACCCACCGAGGCCGCGACCGCCGCTGCCTGCAGCATCAGTTGCTCGAAGCTCCCGAAGGTGAGCGACTGGGCGCCCCGACCTGGAGGAAGCGGGCGTATCTTATTACGAGCATTGTCACCGACCCCGGGCCCGCTCATCTCGGGTTCGACGCGTCCGGCCTCAGCTCGGTTGCGCCTCTGAGGTATACGTGGGCGATCTCATCCGCGCCCTTTTCGGTATTGACGAGAATCAGTATGCGTACGACTCCCTTCAGGCTGCCCGGAACATCTATCTCCTGGCCGCAAAGCAAAGCCACGCCGGTCCAGCCAAAGTTGCGGGCTGCCACCGCCGGGAATTCAGCGTCGAGGTCCGAGGTCGTAGTGAACATGGTGTAGGCCACGTCCTCCGGCCTGATCCCGTTGGCCTCGATCATCTCCCGCAACAACTCGTCAGTCGCCTCGAGAACAGCCTCTGCCGTATTGCTGTCCGCCGTCGTTGCCCCTCGTATACCTCGGCACCACATTCTTACTTATCTCGATTCTATGGACGATTTGCTCAAGTATAGCATAGCAGCGGTGGTTTGCCAGCCCCCAACTCGGGCGATAGTCTGCAGACTGGAGTCCGATTCTGCCATGCGATCGGGGGGATTGACACGCGCATTCTGAAGTGCTATCCTTTGGTAGGATAGTCGGAATGTCGGAAAGTAGGAATTGAACCATGTCTGAGTCCGAGCTGATTCAGGTGCGCAAGAAAGCCCAACTCACGTTGCCTCAGTCCGTACGAGAAGAGGCCGGCATCGAGGAAGGCGATTTCCTTGAGGTCAGGGTTCAGGACGGAGAGATAGTGCTCACGGCGAAGAAGCTGGTGGACAAGGCCCAGGCGTGGTTCTGGACCGAGCGCTGGCAGCAGGGTGAAAAGGAAGCCGAGGAAGACGTCGCTGTCGGTCGGCTGCACCGGTTCGACAGTGCGGAGAAGGCGGTTGACTTCCTCCACAAGAGGGCCGAAGAGACTTCAGCCGAGCGCGTTGATGGTGCCGGATAATGCCTGTCGAGCTCACCGAGCGGTTTGTCAGGCAATATGCGCAGTTGCCCAAGACAATACGGCGCAAAGTGGACAAGGCGCTTCGGTTCCTCGATTCGGACTTCCGGCATCCGGGGCTTCGCAGCCACCCAATAGGGGGCGCTCCGGGCATCTTCGAAGCCTACGTTGACGACAAGTACCGAATGACCTTTGAAAGACACGGAGATAGATTCATTATGCGCAATGTGGACAACCACGACGAGTGCCTGAGGAATCCGTAGTGGTGCGCCCAAGAACCCAGTAGGACGGGGTAGCCCGGAGCATCTGCTCCAACCCACCCACGGGCTGCTACGCGCAATCCGGACAGCAAGAGCCCCCCGCCATAGCGGGGGGCTCTTCGTTGCACTTCCGAGGCGAAACGCTACTTCGCGTGGATCATCACATTTCCACCGATCAGGTTGCCAGACGCTTTGTAGATGGGGTCTGAGTTGTCAGGGTCAGCCTCCGGCGCATACACCTTGATGACGAACTTGTCAGGCTGACCACCCCCTCCGAAGTCACCGTCTCTCGCATCTACCCGGAAGGGGAAGACGTCATCGCTGCCGCTGATTGTGGCCGAACCCTGGAACTTGGCCCAGTTGTTGTTCACGATTACGAGCCATTCCATGCCGCTGGAGTGAAGGTTGAAGTCACCCTGCCTGTACTGGAACTCCAGTTGGCCGTCAGGTGTTGAAGCACCCTTCTTGTATTTGACCACGAAGCCGAAACTGGCAGGGCTTGTCCCATCGATCTCGGGAAGCAGATCTCCGGGGTCACTGGTTGTGCTGCCCGGTATGATCCGTCCGCCGCCAGTGGCAAAGCCTGCCGCCGGGTCGTAAATGACCACGAACGTGGAGTCTGTAGTCTGATATCCCAGTGCATCGGTGACAGCCACTGTCACCTGATGTAGGCCGGTGGCAGTGGCTGAGAAAATGGCACTTTGCCCACATCGTTTCGCAACACTCGCCGGAAACGGTTATGGGCATGGGGTGACAAGCTGATTTGCATCGGGCCAATGGGCAGAACGGGGGCCAGGGGGAGAAGAGCGGTTGCGCGCTCCCTACTTCAACCCGTGCATGGCGGCCACGCGCTCGAGGACGTGGTCCACATCGCGCGGCGGCGTGCCGCCCCTGGGCTCTCCCAAAGGGTCAGCGCTGCGGGGAACGCCCAGCAGCACTTCGAGGCTGGCTCTTATGGAGAGGGAGAGCGCTTCCAGATGATAGCCGCCTTCGAGCGAGAACAGGAGCCTCCCCTGGCAAAGCTCGTCTGCCAGGTCCTTGAAGATGCCGACGATACCGGCGAAGCCGTCCACCGTCAGCTGCATCATGGAGAGCGGATCGGCCCAGTGATTGTCGTAGCCCGCCGACACCAGGATGAGCTGCGGCTTGAACCGCCGCGCCACGGGAGCCAGAATCTCCTCGTACGCGCGCCGGTATTCACCGTCACCGCAGTAGGCAGGCAATGGGACGTTGACGTTGGCCCCCTTGCCGTCTCCCGCGCCGTCGTCGCCGATGTCTCCGGTGCCGGGATAGTGCGGATACTGGTGGGTGGAGAAATAGAGGACGTTGGGGTCCTTGTAGAAGACCTCCTCGGTCCCGTTGCCGTGATGAACGTCGAAATCGGCGATCAGCACCCGCTCCAGGCCGCGGTTCTTGAGCGCGTACCGGGCTGCGATGGCAACGTTGTTGAACAGGCAGAACCCCATCGCCTGATCGGGCGTGGCGTGGTGTCCGGGGGGACGTATCAGGGCAAAGGCGTGGTTGACCTCGCCGGTCATCACCGCGTCGACCCCCCGGAGCACGCCCCCGGCGGCATAGAGGGCGACCTTGTACGAATTCGGAGAGGCATACGTGTCGCCGTCGAGCCAGGCACCGCCCCTGGTGGACGTGCTCTCAACGCGATCGATGTGTTGCTGACTGTGTACGAGGGAGAGCTCCTCGAAAGTGGCAGCCCTTGGTGGCAGGGTGACAAGCCGGTCGAGCAGGCCCGATTCCTTGAGCAGCCCGGTGGTCACGACCAGGCGCTGGGCGTTTTCAACGTGGGTGCCAGTGTCGTGCTCGAGGTAGATGGGATCGTAGACCAGTCCAACCGTCATCGCGCACCTCCTTAGCTCTTGAGCCTTGACTGGCCTCGACGTCCGGTTTCGTGGCTTCCTTGTGTTGCGAGGAGAGATTTTTGATACGCCATGACCATCGTTTTGCTTCTGTCATTCCCGCGCACGCGGGAATCCACGTCTGTCCTGATCTGGATTCCTGCTTTCGCAGAGCCTGCCCCGTGCTGGACACGGGGAATGACGGCGCGGACCCACCCCGGCGTGCCGATGGCAATTGGCATGACAGACTCCAGTGCTATCCCTACTGAGGCTCCCACGGAAGACCTGATCCAGCGCAAGGCGCATCTGGACGGCGCATACGGAGTATCCTGGAAAAACGAATCCCCCCAAACAGAATACCACGAAACTGGCCGGGAAAACGCTGCCAGCCAGAGATTCATACCCTGTTCGGGGGGATCAGCGATCCCGAGACTAGGAGATCGGCTTGAAGTAGTCGATGTCGAGGAAGCTTCCCTCTCGCTCATCCTTGAACACCGGCTCGAGGCGCATTCCGACCTTGATCTGGTCAAGATCGACTCCGCCGAGCATGTGCACCAGCCCGGTGTCGGCTCCGTCCAACTGAATTATGCCGTAGGCATAGGGAATCTCTCTCAGATGGTAGGATTCCTTGTACCGGACAACGGTAAAACTGGTCAGAGTGCCCTTTCCGGTGAGGTCTACCCATTCACTCATCCTCACGAAGCATGCGGGGCAGTGCAGCCTGGGCGGGCAGTAGACCTTGCTGCAACTGGGACACTTGTCGCCCACAATCTTCTTGTTGTCCATGATTTCCGTCAGAAATCTTGTGCCGGTAGCGCCTGTGCTGACCAGGAACGACGTATGCGCTATTACTTCTACGGTAATCGGTTCTTCTGATATCTCCGGAATGTACTTGCCCATGTCAACTCCTCAAGGTCGAGTTTGGTCTGCTACTCAGGGATGGGTTTCCAGTAGAGAATGTCGTCGACTCTCCCCTGCCGCTCCTCGTCCGGCCTCCAGATGGCCTCCAGGAGCATCCCGGTCTTGAGCTTGTCGGTGTCCGTCTCTTCACACCAGCCGTCCATCCGGGCGCCGCCCTCCAGTTCGATGGCAACGATAGGATTCTGCCACGTCGTCAACTCACCAGTCCTCGAGTTGAACATGGGGAAATGGATCTTGAAGGCGGAGATAAGCCGGCCCCGCTGGCCCTGGTCAACCCACTCCTCCTGCTTGCAGTGGTGCATTGGGCAAACGACGCGGGGAGGTATGGTGCAGCGACCGCACTCGGGGCACTTGGTTGCCAGTATCCTGCGTTGCTTCAGCCCGTGAGCGAACTTGCTTTGATATCCGAGCGCGTGATAGTACGGGTACGAACGCGGGTAACGAAACTGTATGTACTCTGGTTTCTTCTCATCAGCGGACATATTCGCCTCCTGCAAATGTCTCGATAGAATCAGGACTACAGTGACTTCCTGAGAAGCATCACAACGTTTTCGCCCTGTCCGCCGTAGGCGGTGGCCAGTGCTCTGTTGATGGTGCCGGGCACCTGATGGTCAGCGGCGTCGCCTCGCACCTGCAGGCAAGCCTCGACCAGCCTGACTATGGGCGTTGCGCCGATGGGGTTCGTGGCAGTAACACCGCCGGACGGGTTGAACGGGATCTCCTTTTCGATTCCCACCTTGTCCTGCTCGAACAGCTTAAAGGCGGTGTAGTCGTCGCAGATTCCGACCTCCTCCATCCACCTGAGCTCGGCTGTGGACGCCGGTTCGTACACCTCCCAGGCCTGGATGTCCTTGAGCGGGTTGGTGATACCGCGTCTCTTGTACACCACCTCGCAAGCATGCCTCAGGGTCGATGCCGAAGGGTCTTCGGCCATGGTTAGGCCACCTCCCTGGTGGCACGTGAACCAGTCCTCGACCCAGACCGGCTTGTTGGTCCATTTGCTCACGGCCCTCTCCGGGCAGACGATAAAGGCGGCGGCCCCGGCTGTGGTGGGGCACATGTGCAGACGCCTGATCGGCCATGCCAGGAGTGTGTCGTTCATTACCTTTTCCAGAGTCAGCCCCAGCTTGAGCTGGGCATACTCGTTCCTTTGCGCGCACTGGTCCTGCTTCACACGGACCATGGCGAGATGCTCCTCGGTGCAGCCGGAGCGGTCCATGTAGGCGTAGGCCCTGCGTGCGAAGTTGGTGATCGGGGACATGGGAAACTGCCCGGTCCAATACTCGTTGGCTCCACCGCCGCCTTTCCCGAAGGCCCCGGCGGCCTCGTCCATCTTCTGCCACGCAAAGCAGAGAAGGGTGTCGAACAAGCCTGTTGCTGCAACTGTGAACCCGGCAGCTGCAACCACGCCGCCGGTCGTTCCGACATTCTGCATTTCGAACCCCGACTTGCCGACGACACCGCACTCGGGCATTATCCACTTGTCGGGTATATGATAGCCATCGGCAGGCTCGAAGGACCCCATGATGACGTGCTCGATGTCCTTGATCTGCATGTTGGCGTCGGCCAGGGCACGCTCGACGGCTTCCGAACACAGCTCTGCTGTGGTGACATCCGGCCTTCGGCTTTTGTGATGGGTTTGCCCCACCCCTACTATGGCAATCCTTTCACCCATGGATTCCTCCTAGTTCTCCAGCGCTATGACGCATTGTAGTTGTCCGGCAGGGCCGTCGCATCCTTGAGCGACCGCTTTCTTGGCTCCTTTGACCTGCCTGTCGCCGGCTTCTCCTCGCAGTTGCAGTACACACTCAACCACGCGCTGCATGCCGGCAACGCACACAGGAAGCCCGGAGAGCATGCCCCCCGACGGGTTGACGGGGATCTCGCCGCTCGGCGCGGTCTTCCCGCTGTCGATGAGCTTCCCGCCCTCTCCCTTGCCGCAGAAGCCGAGACCCTCGCTCCAGAGAAGCTCCTGATATGCGTAGTGCTCACTAATTTCGGCGAGATCGAGTTCCTTCAATGGGTCCTTGATCCCTGCCATCTTGTAGGCCTTCTGGGCGGCTGTTACCAGGGAGTTGCATTCCGCAAGGTCTCTTTGTCCCAGATCATTGTAGTCATAGCAGCTGCTTGCTCCCGTGACCCATACCGGCTTGTCAGTAAGCTTCTTCGCCTTCTCCTCGGTGGTCATGATCATGGCGACCGCTCCGTCCACCGGCACCGGCTTGGCTTCCGTGATCCTGATGGGATCAGCGAGCATAGCTCCCTTCAAAACGTCATCGATCGTTATGCCATTCTTGAGCATTGCGAAGGGGTTGTTCTTGGCATTGTTGCGGTTCTTCACCACGACCTTGCCCAACTGCTCCGGGGTTATCCCGTTCTTGCCAATGTAGCTCCTGGCCTGAAGGCCGGCAGCGGTCACGAAATCGAGGCCAACTCTTCTGTGATAGAGCTGGTCCATTCCCTGCCACTCTAATTCGTTCTTGATACATCCGGATTCCTTGTTGTAGGCGACGAGCAGGACTGTGTCCACGTGCCCGGACAGTATTTGCAGCATGGCGTAGTACGTAGCCAGTGTGCCGTCCTCGATCACCCTTTCGTCTTGCCGCATGTACGCGCCGACTACGTAGCCGAGGAACATGTAGGCACCGGCGGGTCCGCTGAACGAGTCATAAGCGGCCGCGGTCGTCATGTCTATCCCGGTTCCGTCGTCCTTAAACTCGAGCCCCGTCTGGCCCATTACGTCTCGGGTCACGTCATACATCATCTCGCCGGTGTGCTGCAGAGAATTTCTCTCTTCGAAATTGGTCTGAGCCACCGCCACTATGCCGACCCTTCCTGCCATAGAAGCACCTCCTGTGTCTTGGCTGCCAAACAGACTTTCGCCAGCCAGTGTCGGCGGCCCCGTGGCTCGCCTTCTCCCCGGCTGGCGTTGCAACCAAGAAGACATTTTACAGGAGTGCCTTGCGAGTGTCAACTTTCCACTACCAACGCAGTCTGGAAAACACCAGGAGATAGCATGAGGTATCCGTGATACAAGCGGTCGCCAGCGCGCCATTATGATGGCTGGGGATGTGCGAAACTTTGTCTGAAGCTAGGATCTGACAGTTTTCGCGTTCAGCCACCATTTTCGGAAAACGCTTCACCCCAAGCTGGCACTATTGCACTACTTGCAATATCCTTCTTGGATGGTACAATGCTTGGGGACGACGTCATTATAGGAAGATAGGAGGTAGGCTATGACATCCGAACCACAGATAGTCTCTGAAATAGAGGGCAAGGCGGCGAGCAACTACGGCGTCTGGACAATTGGCATAACTAATGATCCTAGCCGCCGTAAAGGTGAACATGAGAATCCAATAGTGTGGTATCAGTGGCAAGCGTCGACGGAGACTTTGGCAAGACAGATTGAGATGCGTTTCCTAGCCAAAGGAATGAAGGGTGCGGCAGGTGGCGGCATAACCCCCAACTGGGTCTACATATTCATCTAGTGCTGTTCCTTCCCTCCAGGCAGCTGTATATTACTTGCGACATTCTGTGCGGATGATACAATACGTGCAGTATTGATTACCAGTCGACTGATTCTTGGAAAGGAGAGTGCTGTGAGTCGGAAGGATAATGTTGAGACGCTACTTGCTTATGCAGAAGGGCAGTATCAAGACATACGCGAACGCTATGATGAAGCATTGCACAATGAATCCCTTGACCTGAGCGTGCCAGTGAAGAACCTTATGGAGAACCTCAGAAGTGCTCTTGACTACATGGCTCATGACATCTACGAGTCGTGCTGTCATGCAGCACAGGTGGCTTCTGGAAAGCCAGAACCGCGCAACATCTACTTCCCATATGGCCATACAGAAGCTGACTTTGCAT
This sequence comes from Dehalococcoidia bacterium, assembly GCA_036446335.1. Taxonomy (GTDB): domain Bacteria; phylum Chloroflexota; class Dehalococcoidia; order SZUA-161; family SZUA-161; genus JAZFSU01. The sequence goes on from JAZFSU010000007.1 coordinate 9,095, forward strand.
CTGGAGTAGGAAGTTCACTTCCGGAGCTGAGTAGCCTTGCCCCAACTGTATATGACCTAATCGCCTCAATACAACCATACCGAGGCGGCGATACTTGGCTATGTGATCTGTGTTCAATCCTAAACGAGAACAAGCATGATCAACTTACTCCTCAAGTACGCTCGGAAACGGAAACCTACACGGTGAGCAGCGATTATGGAAGAGTCACAATTCCAGTCAATAATCCATCAGTAAGAATCAGGTCTTTGCCGGGTGCCGTGAAGTTGTTTGGTGTTCCCGCCCAATTCACAGATGAGGGCATTCACACAGCACCTTCGGATAGGCTCAAGCACCAGCGTACCAAATGGATCGCATTCGTATTCAAGGATTTCAACGTCGATGTGCTCAGATTGCTTGGCAAGGCGGTTCCTGGTATCACCGGCCTGGCAGACGATCTCTACAGAGTGATTTAGGAAGTGGCATTTGGCACCGCAGCATGAACCTAGGTGCGATCAGGAGTGCTGCGACTTCGCTGTGGGCCACTTGCCTCAAATGGCGGGTTTTGCTTGACAACTTCGGCTCCCGCTGATACAGTAGTGTGCGCGTATTTCCCCCAGCCCGGCCAAATACGACAGTACTGATGACACACAGACCGCCCGCGTCCTCTCACAAGAAGGGTCTCGTTGAGGTTTTCACCGGTGATGGCAGGGGCAAGACCTCGGCCGCCCTTGGCATCGTACTCCGCGCTCTAGGACACGACTTCCGGGTCTGCATCATCCACTTCATGAAGGGCAACTATCCCTATGGTGAACAGGAGACCCTCGCCCGGCTCTCCGGCGTAACTGTGCGGCCCTTCGGCCGTCTCAGCTTTGTCGATCCGAAAAACGTGGAGCAGGAGGACAAGGACGAGGCGAAGAAGGCGCTCGACGCTGCCCGCGAGGCGATGCTCAGCGGCGACTACGATCTCGTGGTGCTGGACGAAGTGAACGTGGCTTCAGGCTGGGGTCTTGTGGGACTCGACGAGGTGCTCCGGCTAGTGGAGGACAGGCCGGAGGGTGTTGAGTTGATACTGACGGGTCGCCACGCCGACAGAAGGCTGATGAAGCTCGCTGATCTGGTGACCGAGATGGTGGCGATAAAGCACCCGTTTGACGAGGGAATCGAGGCGCGGCCCGGGCTTGACTATTGAGTGAGGAGCGCGGGGCGTCGACTCGCATCCGGATACAGGAACCGGACAGCCAAATCTTATGGAGGGAGAAACGGATTCAAGTATGATGATCACTCTAAGCGTAATCAAGGCTGATATCGGCGGCTACGTGGGGCATTCGAGTATGCATCCTGACCTGATAGCAGAGGCTCAAGAGCATATGGAGAAGGCAAAGAAAGAGGGACTGCTGATTGACTTTCATGTGACACGCTGCGGTGATGATCTGCAGTTGATCATGACTCACCAGCAAGGTGAGGACAACGAACGCATACATAAGCTGGCCTGGGATACGTTTGTGGCCGGCACTGAGGTTGCCAAGAAGCTCGGGTTGTACGGAGCGGGGCAGGACCTGCTTGCGGACGCCTTCTCGGGGAACGTGAAGGCGATGGGACCGGGTGTGGCCGAGATGGTGATCGAGGAGAGAGTGTCCGAGCCCATCATCATCTTCATGGCGGACAAGACCTCCGCGGGGGCCTGGAACATGCCCCTCTACAAGATGTTTGCCGATCCGTTCAATACCATAGGGCTGGTGATTGCCCCCAACATGCACTCGGGGTTCACGTTTGAGGTGCATGATGTCAAGGAGAACAAGAAGATAACCTTCAATACCCCTGAAGAGATCTATGACATGCTGATCTTCATCGGTGCGCCCGCGCGCTTCGTGGTGAAGTCGGTCTACAGCCGCGAGAACGGCACAATAGGCGCGGTGTCGTCGACCCAGAAACTTGCTCTCATCGCGGGAAGGTATGTGGGCAAGGATGACCCTGTCTGCATCGTCCGCGCACAGGGAGAGTACCCTGCGGTTGGTGAGGTTCTCGAGCCCTTCAGCCATCCGGCTCTCGTGGAGGGATGGATGCGGGGTTCGCACCATGGGCCGCTGATGCCTGTGGCCCTCCGTGACAGCAATCCTTCGCGGTTTGACGGGCCTCCCCGGGTTATCGCTGCAGGATTCCAGCTGACCGGCGGGAAGCTGATTGGCCCGCGTGACATGTTCGATGATCCCAGTTTCGACGAGGCGCGCAGAATCGCAAACGTCGCTGGAGAGTATATGCGCCGTCACGGTCCATTCGAGCCGCATCGCCTTCCGCTGGATGAGATGGAGTACACGACGATGCCGAAGGTAATGGGAAAGTTGGGGGGGCGATTCACCGATATTGGCTGAGTTCACGAAACTTCTGGTCGCTACGAACAACAGTGGGAAGCTGCGGGAGTATGCTTCATTGCTTGATGGGCTGGGTTTCGAGCTCATCACGCTGGCCGGGGCGGGGATCACGGTGGAGGTCGAGGAGACCGGCGCTAGCATGGAGCAGAACGCGGTTCTGAAGGCCACTGGCTACGCTGAATTGAGCGGGCTGGTCACTTTGGCCGACGACTCCGGGCTGGAGGTGGACGCGCTGGGCGGTGAGCCGGGGCCGCTATCCCGGCGATATGCCGGGGAGAACGCCACTGACTTGGAGAGAAACGACTATCTCCTGGCCAAGCTTCGTGATGTCCCCTGGGAGAAAAGAGGAGCGCGCTTCAGGTGCGTCATCGCCATTGCCGCGTCGGACGGCAACGTGGAGACCTGTGAGGGCGTGTGCCAGGGCATGATAGCGTTCGAGCCCAAGGGCGAAGGCGGGTTCGGCTACGACCCGATATTCTATTTGCCGGAGCTCGAACGGTGGATGGCGGAGCTTTCGCTCGATGAGAAGAACAGAATAAGCCATCGGGCGAAGGCTGCGCGGGAGGCCAGGCGTCTCCTGGAAGCTCGAATGCTCGCAAACGGAAAATGACCGTACTCACTGACTCCTTTCAGCGTCCCGTGAACTACCTGCGTATCTCGGTCACAGACCGCTGCAACCTCAGGTGCACCTACTGTATGCCCGCTGAAGGCATTGAATTGATGCCTCACGAGGACATACTCACCTATGAGGAGATCCGCATTGTGGCTGAGGCGGCGGCGGCGCTGGGCATGACCAAGCTCAGGCTTACCGGCGGCGATCCCCTGGTGAGGGCAGAGCTCAGCAGACTGGTGGCCATGCTCGCCCGGATACCCGGAATCGACGACATTTCGTTGACCACGAACGGATTGCTCCTGGAGCGCTATGCTCTCGAACTCAAAGAGGCGGGGCTGCGCCGTGTTAACGTCAGCCTTGATTCGCTTCGTGATGACAGGTTCCGGCAGATCACCCGAATCGGCAGGCTCGATGATGTTCTGCGGGGCATCGAAGCTGCGCGAGGGGCGGGGCTCAACCCGGTGAAGACCAACACCGTGGTGATGCGCGGCGCCAACGACGACGAACTCCTGGATTTCGCCCGGCTGACGATCGATGGTGAATGGCACGTACGGTTCATTGAGCATATGCCCTTTGCCGATGCCGGAGGGAATCACTTCCTCGTGCCAACGTCCGAGATGAAGCGATCCATCGAAACTCTGGGTAAGCTCGAGGCCTCTCGCTCCGGCGGCGGTGGGCCCGCGAAATACTTCCGTTTTTCCCAGGGATTGGGCACGATCGGCTTCATCAGCCCGGTCAGCGATCACTTCTGCGGGGAGTGCAACAGATTGCGCCTCACTGCTGATGGGAGGCTGAGGCTGTGCCTTTTCTCAGATGAAGAGATCGATCTCCGCGAGCCACTGCGTCAAGGCGCGACCGCCGAGGACATACGGCGCATGATTCGGGGGGCTGTGTCGAGCAAGCCCGGGGGACACAAACTGGGAGAAGGGGTCACCTGCAACAGGCGCATGGCGCAGATCGGTGGCTGAGCGGTTTACGCCAATGCGGGCCCATCTCCAAGGGAACTGTAGCGTCGCGACTCCTGTCGCGACGTGGACTTCGTTGCCACCGGAGTGGCAACGCTACATCGGAGGGTGGTTAGGCATGCCGGATCGCCCGTTCCCACTTTGAACAAGCTGCTGGACGCAGATCCTTCACCCTCCCTCAACGCTGAGTGCTGCGTTCCTGACGCTACTTCCTCTCCACTGTGGGAGTGATCTGCCGGTAGACGGTCGCCGAGGCCGGAGCCATGAGGGCGCTCATCCGCCCCTGCACCCATTTCTTGGACACGTGATCCCAGAACGCGGCCATGGTCTGCTCTATGTTGTCGCTCTCTATGTCGTACAGGGCCAGGAACTTCCCGCGCCCATCGGCTGGACTGTCGGTTTCGTATCACGATGCGCGGAGTACGCTCGGCGACTCCAGGAC
>JAZFSU010000008.1:0-5700 GCA_036446335.1 Dehalococcoidia bacterium
CGGGTGTCGGGATACAAGCCCGAGGAGATGACCGACGCCGCTCTCTTTGGGTTGATCCATCCGGATGACGTGGCAGAGGCGGCGCGGCTGTTCGACCAAATAGTGCAGGACCCGGGCCACATTCTGCAGACCGAGCTGCGATACCGGCACAAAAGCGGTTCGTGGAATTACCTGGAGGCCACAGGCCGAAACCTTCTGAGCGATCCGTTGGTGGAAGGAATCGTGGTCAACTTCCGCGACATCACTGAGCGGAAACAGGCTGAGGAGGAGCTGCGAATCAAAGGCAATGCTCTCGACAATTCGATCGGAGCCATCGCGGTGTCCGACATGGCGGGAAACATCACCTATCTCAACAGGGCCTGCGCTAGATTATGGGGAAGCGATACGCAGGAAGAGTTGCTCGGGAAGCCCTATTGGGAACTGCTAGAACTGGACAACATCGATGTTGCCAAGAAAGTAGCGACGGCCATGGCGGAGAAGGGATTCTGGGAGGGAGAAGTCGTCGCCAAGAGGAAGGATGGCAAGGAGGTTCACGTTCTCGTGGCGGCAGGCCTGGTGAACGATGCGCATGGCAAGCCGATCCAGACGCTCTCCTCTTTCATGGACGTTACGGAACGAAGGCAAGCGGAAGAGGGGCTGCGGGCGTCGGAGGAGAGGTTCAGACATCTCGTGGAAGAGATGGACGATGGCTACATGGTGATTCAGGGAACTACCATAGCCTTCGTCAACGCTAGCTGCGGCGAGATGTTCGGACGCTCGGACCAGGAAATGATCGGCAGAAGCGTTCATGACTTCATGCCGGCGAAAGTGCTGCGAGAGATATTGAAAGCCCGCCCCAAGAGACGTCGGGGGCGTAGCGTGCCACTGCACTATGAGACCACGCTGGAACATGTGGACGGGACGACCAGGACCGTCGAGCTTGGCACCAACATCATCACCTTCTCCGGTGCTGCGGCTCTTTCGGTGGTGATGAGGGACACGACTGAGCGCAAGAAGGCCGAAGAGGAAAAAGGAAGAATGGAGCAGCAGCTCCTGCTTTCCGGACGACTGGTGGCAGTCGGTGAGCTGGCAGCGGGCGTGGCCCACGAACTGAACAACCCACTCGCCGCCGTCCAGGCTTACTCCCAGTTCCTGACGATGAGGCAGGACCTCGATGAATCCATCAGAGAAGACGTGGAGACCATACACAAGGAGGCGCAGCGAGCCTCCAGGATCACCGCCAACCTGCTGTCGTTTGCCCGCAAGCACGAGCCGCAGAAGGACCTGGTGTTGATCAACAAGGTCATCGAGGACAGCGTGGAGCTGAATGCCTACCGGTTGAAAGTCAATAACATTGAGATATCGACTGATCTCGCTCCGGATGTTCCTGAGACCATGGTGGACTTCCACCAGCTACAGCAGGTCTTCGTAAACCTTATCACTAACGCCGAGCACGCCATGACCGAGGCAGGCGGCAAGGGCACCCTCTTGATCAAGACGCAGAGGATCGGCGATTCGATCCAGGCGACCTTCACCGACGACGGCCCCGGCATCTCAGAGCAGAACCTTGTCAGGATATTCGATCCGTTTTTCACCACGAAGGCCGTTGGGGAGGGAACGGGGCTGGGCCTCAGCATCTGCTACGGGATCATCGATCAGCACGAAGGTCGCCTGTATGCGAAGAGCAAAGTTGGCGAAGGGACTACATTCACCGTGGAGCTCCCTGTCGTGACCGAGGTTCAGGCGAGTGGTGAGCAGGCCGAGCCAGGCCGGGTTGAGCAGAAACCCACTGACCGCGACCGGCAGGCAGGCTAGCGATACAGTTAGGCTGCACGTTCACGCGCCGTGAATGATGGCAAATGGAGTGGACCCACGCTCCGTAGAGAGCCAGGGCCAACTCAGCTTGCGGGCGGCTTCACGATTGGCGGCTCATCTCTTGACTGACCTGCTGATCTTGTAAACAACTACTCCCAGCACAATCATAAGGACAACGCCAGCGGTGCCCAGGACTAAGTTGGCAGCCCAGAAGTGGTTGTGTGAAAACAGGTAGTCGTTGAGGCGCAGGGCGCAAGCGACCACTGCCCCCATGGTTGCCGCGAGGACGATGATGGCTTTACCTGACACTTCGATTCCCCCGCCAGGCTTCACAGCACATGTTTCCACCTCCGCATATTTCTGCCATCAGCCGCGGGAATGGGGCACCCATGCCTTGCGGGGCCATGGCAATTGGCTTGTTCCCTCAATTGTCGCGCAAGAACTCGAGGACTTCGCGGTTGAATCTGCGTCTCATTTCGGCAATAAGTGTGTGTGAACCGCCTTCGAGTTTGACCAACCTGGCACCCGGTATGTGACTGGATATCGCCTCCGAGCAGGAGGGGGGCACGGTCCTGTCGTCGGTACCGGTCATGACCAGGGTTGGAGCCGTAATCAGGTGTAGCCTATCTAGTGTCCTGTGGTAGAGGCACGCCTCAAATTGGCGGACTGCCCCTTCGCCTCCGACTTGCCGCATGTATACCCTGACCACAGGCAGAGCGAGCAATCTGAACAGTCGTTTGTTGAAAGCCGTAGAGTTCACGGAATCAAGGAGTGTACGTGACTCCAGCCCCTTGAGGTCAATGCGGCCGCAGTCGTCCTCACCAAGGCCGAGCGCGGATAGCACCTCGGATGGGGCGTCACCTGTCTCGCCTCTGCCTGTGGGGGTGGAGGCGAGGACGAGTTTCCTCACTCTGTTCGGGTAGTTGACCGCGATCTCCGCGGCGATCATTCCGCCCATCGACATTCCCAGAACATGAGCGCTGCCGATCCCGAGGTGGTCCATAAGGCTGACCGTGTCGTCTGCCATCGTCCTGATGGTGTAGGATTCACTTGGCCTGCTGGTCTTGCCAATGCCTCTGTTGTCGAAGGTGACGACGCGGTAGTGCCTTTTGAACGCCAGGATCTGGAAGAACCAGGACAGGTGTCCTGCGCCAAGGCCCATTATCATGACCAGCGGCTCGCCATGGCCACGGACCTTGTAGAACATCTCGATCCCATTTACGCTCGCTTTTGGCATTGCAGTGCTTCCTAGGTCGGGGGGTTGCGGCCCGCGTTTGCGCCAAGTCTATCCGTGGAGGGTGCAACGCGTCAAGGCAGAGATGAGAATGGGGGCTTGGCCTTGCCGCTATCGAAAGCACGAAACGCGCACTTGCCAGGCCCAACGAAGCGGTTCGCTACGAGCACTACCCGTTTGGACAGGCTCCTCCGGGAATGCCGCCGTTTTCCTGACGACAACGGGTCCGCCGTTCGCACACCTTGACAAATGGCCGCAAATCCTGTAGAAAGTAGCACACGAAATCCACACGTCTTCGACACTAATGTCTTGCACATCGGTCTGTGCATCGCCGCTCGCATTAGGTGCTTTATGACCACCTGCGTCAGTGGCGCACGTCCGAACGGCTATTCGTTTGGCGGAAGTGCTCACTGTTATGAATGGGCATGGGCCAGAGGTGCCATAAACTCCAAAGGAGGATGACCATGACAGACAAGCAGGCGATTGAAGAGGCTCTGGGAAGACGACTTCTCATCGGGGAGATGATGGCTCGTAACGCCCGCAAGTTTCCGGACAGGGAGGCGATGGTATTCGGCGAAACGCGGCTGACCTACAAGCAGTTCAACGCCCGGATCAATCAGTTGGCCCATGCTTTTCTCGATCTTGGCCTCAAGAAGGGTTCCAAGGTGGCCATACTGGCGTTCAACTGCAATCAGTTCATGGAGGCCTACTTCGCCGTGGCGAAAATCGGGGCCGTGGCTGCCCCGCTCAACTTCCGGCTCCATCCCGAGGAACTTGCCTACATCGTGGACAACTCGGATGCGGAGGCCTTTATCATTGGGGAGGCTTTCCTGGAGGCTGCGAGAGGCATACAGAAGGATATCCCGAAAGTGAAACACTACATCTCGATCACGGACAAGCCGGTGGAAGGCATGATCCACTTTGACAGCTGGATCGCGAAGTTTCCTGACCGCGAACCTCTCATTCTGGTCGATGAGGAGGACCCGCTGTTCATAATGTACACCGCAGGTACGACCGGGAGGCCCAAGGGGGCCGTGATAACCCAAAAGAACGAGATGGTGATGTGGATGCTGGCGAGCCCGGTCGTTCTCTCGGAACCCGACCTCGGTGATATGTGGAACTACAGGGCGTTCGGCGCTCCTCCCATTTTCCACCTGGCATCTTTCGGTTTCTGCCAGTTCATGTTCTTCCTGGCGGCCACCGTTGTACTGCCAACGGAGGTGTTCAATCCTGCCTACATCATGGAGACCATCGAGAAGGAGAAGATCAACGCGATCCTTCTGGTCCCGGCGATGACCAACTTCCTGCTGCTCTTGCCCGACATCGACAAGTATGACACAAGTTCGCTGCACGTCCTGGTTTCGGGGGCTGCGATCCTGCCCACGGAGGTCCGGAAGCAGGTGAAGAAGCATTTTCCCAACGTCAAGATCTATGACGTCTTCGGCCAGACCGAGATGAGCCCGGTAGTGACTATGCTGCTGCCCAGCGAATCCGAGGGTCGAGAGACTTCGGTGGGCAGGCCAATTCCGTTTGTCGAAGTGCGAGTTGTGGACGACCAGGATAACGACGTGGCTGTGGGAGAGATCGGCGAGGCTATATACAAAGGGCCCAATGTCATGAAGGAGTACTACAAGGACCCCGAGGCCACGGCTGAGGCAATGAAGGGCGGCTGGTTTCACTCGGGTGACCTCGTCAGGCGGGACGAACAGGGGTACATCTACGTCGTTGACAGAAAGAAAGACATGATTATCAGCGGCGGGGAGAATGTATACCCGGCGGAGATCGAGGAGGTGCTGTTCAGGCATCCGAAGATAGTGGAATGTGCCGTTATCGGGGCCCACGATGAGGAGTGGGGCGAGTCCATCAAAGCTGTCGTGTGCGTCAAGCAGGGAGAGGAACTCACCGAGGAAGAGGTCAAGGACTTCTGCAAGCAGCATCTGGCCAGCTACAAGAAGCCCAAGTCAGTGGACTTCATGGACGCGTTGCCCCGCAACCCGGCGGGGAAGGTACTGAAAACAGTGCTTAGGGAGCAGTACGGCAAGTCGGTACGCTACTAGCACAGCGTGCACCTTGTCCTCAATCGCGAGCTCACCAATGTTGTTGGTCGGGCGAGGATGTGTTGTGTGCCGTTGTGAGGTGTTCGAGGCCAGACACGGATCACTGCGTGCAGTGCGAGTGAGCGGCCTCTGGATTGACCTTCGAGGCCAAAAATGATACGTTACTGTCTACCCCGCAAATAAACGAAGAGGACGGAGTACTATGGCTGGGATCACATCATTTGGCGCATACGTTCCTCTCTACCGGATCCAACGCATGACGATCTATCAGGCCCTGGGCTGGCTGAACCCGGCTTCCCTCTTGCCGGGAGAGAAGGGAGTGGCCAACTACGATGAGGACAGCGTCACCATGGCGGTGGCCGCTGCTGTGGATTGTCTGAACGGGACTGATCGCGAGACGGTCGATGGACTGTTCCTGGCGACGACCACCACCCCCTACAAGGAGAGGCAGAATGCGGGGATAATCGCCACGGCACTGGATTTGCGCCCTGACATCAGGACGGCCGACTTCACCACATCCGTGAAGTCCGGCACGGGGGCGCTTATATCGGCCTATGATGCCATAGCGTCCGGCACGTCGCAGAGCGTCATGGTCTGCGCCTCGGACACTCGCCT
>JAZFSU010000009.1:0-2073 GCA_036446335.1 Dehalococcoidia bacterium
AGGTGTTATCTGGTAGTTCCTCTCGTACGCACCCCGCAGCGGCGCCCACCTCGAGTCCCTGACCTGCCCGTATAGCCCCATGATCTGGCAGCCGGTCTCGACCACGCGCTGCATCAACTCAGTGGCGAAGACCTTGGCCGCCGCGGCCAGCGGACCAGCCTCTATCAGACCGCCCTTGGTCTGTGTCCAGACTATGGAATAGGCAAGAGTACGGCCAGCCTCGATTTCGATCGCCAGCCGGGCAAGCCTGTTCCGAACCAGGGGGTTCCCGGCCAGGGCTTCACCGCCCAATCCCGCGTCCCTGCAGAACTCCACAAGCTCCTCGAGATCTCGCCTGCACACCGAGAACATGAATATCATGGACCGCTCGAAGTTGGCCGACATCTGGGAAGCCGCCCAGCCCTGGTTCTCCTCGCCTACCCTGTTCCGCGCGGGCACCCGGACATTGTCGAAGAACACCTCGTTGAACATGTGAGAACCTTCCATCGAGGGGATCGGCCTGACGGTAACCCCCGGGGTCTTCATGTCCAGCAGAAAGAAAGAGATTCCGCGGCTTCTCTTGGCTTCGGGATCCGTCCTTGCCAGCATATTGCACCAATCGGCGCGATGAGCGGCGGTGGTCCAAATCTTCTGCCCGTTGATGATGTAGTCGTCGCCATCTCGCGTCGCTCGCGTAGTGAGGGAGGCCAGATCGGAGCCAACGTCAGGCTCGCTCCAGCATTGGCACCAGAATCGCTCTCCCCGCGCCATGGGAGGCAGGTGTTCGCTCTTCTGCTCGTGATTGCCGCTGAAGAGCAGGCTCGGAGCCAGCACGCCCACGCCCAGGTGATCGACGCCGGCTCCTCCGTGGTATCCCATGACCTCGCTGAAGATGAACTGTTCGATGAGGGGAGCATCCTGACCGCCATATTGCCTGGGCCAGGGCCGCGAGAGCCAGCCCCTCGCCCCCAGTTTCCGCGCCACCTGCTTATGGAATTCCCAGCACACATCGCTGCTGAACATCGCTTCGTGCGATTTCCCCCATTCTGCGGGAGCATTCCTCATCTCCTCCCTGAAGAAGTCGTCGAACTCCTTCCTCAGGGCTTCCTGCTCCGGTGCGAAGCGGAACTCCACGGTTCACTCCTTAGTGCGCTACGGCCGCGCCGGTTCGTTCCCCTCGAGGAAAGCGCGGTGACCGTCCCAATACTCTTCCCTTTCCATGAGCATCGCCGTTCCCTGACCCATTCCTCCGCAGATCGACGCCACACCCCACCGCGATCCCCGCCGGTTCATCTCATGCGCCAGAGTGCCGACCATCCGGATACCACTGGCCCCCACGGCATGACCGATGCAGCAGGCGCCGCCATTGACGTTCATCGTCTCCGGGTCTATCCCGAATTCCTTCACCAGCGCCAGAGGCACCACGGCGAAGGCTTCGTTCGTCTCCCAGAGATCGATGTCAGCCGGCGACTTGCCCGCCCTCTCAAGCGCCCTCTTGGAAGCGAGGTATGCGCTATAGCCCATGATAGCGGGATCACATCCGGCCACAGCCACCGACCTCACGGTAACCATGGGCGTCAGCCCCAACTCCCTCGCCTTGTCCTTGGCCATGAACATCGCCATCGAGCCGCCGTCGCTCTCCTTGGAGGAACTCGCTGCGTTGGTCTTGCCGTCAGGTTTGTAGACAGGGGGCAAGCTGCGTATCTTCTCTATGTTCGAATCGGGCCTCACGTCCTGATCATAGTCGACGACAATCGTCGTCCCGTCAGGCTGCGCGACCTCCACAGGCACTATCTCGCACTTGAACTTGCCTTCGCTCTGTGCTGCGGCCGCTCTCAGGTTACTTCTGAGCGCCCACTGGTCCAAATCCTCCCTGGAGATGTCAAGTTTGTCGGCCACATTCTCGCTCGTGATCCCCATGCTCATGAGAGCCTGCGGATCGATCCTGGCGTTCATTTTCGGATTCGGATTCCCGCGCGCCGCGAATTCCTTGGCGAGAGCTTCGACATCCGTTTCCGCCGTGATAACGGGATTAGGGAAATGCGACAGACTCTCAATGCCCCCGGCAATAACGACGTCTGCCATGCCGGTCTC
>JAZFSU010000010.1:0-6685 GCA_036446335.1 Dehalococcoidia bacterium
CCGTCCACGTGCCCCTATCCAGGGCCGCCATGGAAGAGGCCAACGAAGTAATGCTGAGCACCCACAACATGCTCTTGCCCAGCTCCGGGGAGCCGGTGGTGGCGCCTACACTGGACATCGTTCTCGGCTGCTACTATCTAACCATGATCAAAGCTGGCGCCAAGGGTGAGGGCACTGTCTATGGCAGCTTTGACGAGGCCACGATCGCCTACGAACTGGAAATGCTCGACCTTGGCGCCGAGATCGAGGTCAGAGCGCAGGTCAACGGATCTCAGCGCCTGAAGACAACCGTGGGTCGCATCATGTTCAACGAGGTTCTGCCCCAGGAACTGGGATTTCGCAACCAGCTTATGGACAAGAAAGCTCTGAAGGAGTTGGTTGCTGAAACATTTCGTCTCCTCGGCAACCAGAGCACGGCCAGAATGGTCGACGAGGTCAAGCGCCTGGGCTTCAAATTCGTCACCAAGTCCGGAATCACTATCGCTCTCAATGATATCGAAGTGCCGGAGGAGAAGGTCCCGATCATCGCTAAGGCCGATGATCGGATCGCCGAGATAGAGAAACAGTACCAGCGCGGGCTTATCACTGACGATGAACGCTACACCAACGCCGTAGCGGTGTGGACACAGGCAACGGATGAACTTTCGAACGCTCTGGAGAAATCTCTGAACAAACAGGGGTCACTGTTCATGATGGCCCAGTCCGGGGCCAAGGGAAACATCTCTCAGATAAGACAGATGGCTGGGATGCGTGGCCTCATGACCGATCCCACAGGTCGAATCATTGACCTGCCCATCAAGGCAAGCTTTCGAGAGGGGCTTGCGGTCCTTGAGTACTTTATCTCTACGCACGGTGCTCGCAAAGGGTTGGCCGACACGGCGCTGAGGACTTCTGATAGCGGCTACCTGACCAGAAGGCTCATCGACGTGGCTCAGGAGGTAATCGTCACCGAGCCGGACTGCGGTACCATGTCAGGAATCTGGGCCTCCGAGTCGAAAGACAGAAGCTTGCTCATGCCTCTAACTGAGCGCATTGTGGGCCGAATCGCGGCCGCTCCGCTGGCTCACCCTGAGACCGGGGAGATCATCGTCGATCGCAACGAAGAAATCGATGAAGCAAAGGCAGGGGCGATTGTCGCTGCCGCAATAAGCAAAGTCTACGTAAGATCGCCCCTCAGCTGTCAGGCGCGACGCGGCATATGCCAGCACTGTTATGGCAGAAGTCTGGCGGACGGGAGGCTGGTGTCCGTGGGCCAGGCAGTGGGAATTATCGCCGCTCAGAGCATCGGCGAACCCGGCACTCAGCTCACCATGCGCACGTTCCATACCGGGGGAGTGGCTGGCCTGGACATCACGAGTGGTTTGCCCCGGGTGGAGGAACTTTTCGAAGCCAGATCGCCAAAAGGACAAGCCATCATCTCGGACATCGAGGGCGTCGTTGACGTGGCCCGCAGCGACGAGGGAAGAAAGATCAAGGTCACAAGCTCGGAGTTCTATCGCGACGAGTACAATCTGCCGCCAGGCTACGAAGTCAAAGTCGAGGACGGGCAGCAAGTTGATGCCGCTACAGTGCTGGCTCACCCAGCCGCAGGCGCGGATGAAACCGTGCCCCCGGCGACGCCTCCGCTTCTCGCCCGCCTGGGCGGGGCTGTAGAGATTCGAGGTGATCGGATATCGCTCGTGTACGAAGAGAAAGAGACCCGCGAGTACGTGGTGTCGGCATTGACTCCGATTACAGTGCACGATGGAGACCAGGTGAAGGCTGGCGACCAACTCACCGATGGGCTGATCCATCCCCAAGATGTGTTGCGAGTCAGAGGACGGGAGGCACTGCAGCAATACCTGGTGGACGAGGTGCAGAAGGTCTATCGCTCTCAAGGCGTCAGCATAAATGACAAGCACATCGAAACCATAGTCCGGCAGATGCTGCGCAAGGTCAGGGTCGACTCTCCCGGTGACTGCGACCTCCTGCCCGGAGAGCTGGTCGACAGCATGGTCTACGAGGACATGAACGCCAAGGTCTTGGCTGAAGGTGGCGAGCCAGCCACTGCTCAGGCAGTCCTGCTCGGAATTACGAGAGCATCTCTGAACACGGACAGCTTCCTGGCCAAGGCCTCCTTCCAGGAGACTACCCGGGTGCTGACCGAGGCCGCGGTCACCGGAAGCTCCGACCGACTGACAGGCCTGAAGGAAAACGTTATCATCGGCAGACTCATACCGGCTCGCAGTGAGGTTTCAAAGGCTGCGGTAAGGCGGCGGGAGTTGCGGTCGGTGAAAGACACGCTCAAAGAGACGTTTGAGAATGATCCGGAAACAGGGACGGGTGAGGTCGTTGAGGTTACCCTTGAGGAATCTGTCGTCGAAGACGTCCTCGGATCCGCTGACTCAGGCACCGAAGCAAGCGGCGAGTTGGCACCAGTTGACGAAGATGCCAAGGCTGATGACGAGTCGACGTCCGCTGACTCAGACACCGAAGCAAGCAACGAGTTGGCGCCGGTTGACGAAGAGGCCAAGGCACTCGACGAGTCAACGTCCGCTGACTCAGGCAACGAAGCAAGCGACGAGTCCGAGCCGGTTGACTCGGACGCCAAGGCACTCGATGAATCGGAGCCCGCTGTCTCGGATGCCGAGCCACGTGACGAGTCGGAGCCCGCTGACACAGACACCAAGGCACTCGACGAATCGGAGTCCGCTGACTCAGACGTTGAATCAGAGGATGTTCATTCGGAAGCCGATCCAGCAGTTTAGACAGGCGTACGATTCGGTTTGAGCAAGCCCAATAGAACACCCGACAAGCAGGGACAAGACGAGATCGCAAAGAGCTACGACCCCAGCCAGGTCGAGGCCAAGTGGTATCAGTTCTGGCTGGACCAGGGCTACTTCACGCCCACGCTAGACCCCGAACGAGAACCCTTTGTCATCATCATGCCCCCTCCCAATGTGACCGGCGAGCTTCACCTGGGTACGGCATTCACCGCAATAATCGAGGATGCTCTTGTCCGCTGGCACCGCATGAAGGGCGACCCCACGCTGTGGCTCCCCGGAAGTGACCACGCCGGGATCGCTGGCCAGAACGTTGTCGAGCAACTCCTGGCGCAGGAAGGACTGTCGCGCCACTCCCTTGGCCGTGAGAAGTTCCTGGAGCGAATGTGGGAGTGGATGAACAAGTACAAGAAGATTATCGTCGACCAGCACAGAAAGCTCGGAGCCTCCTGCGACCACACCCGCGAACGTTTCACCATGGACGCGGGGCCCAGCCTGGCTGTGCGCACCACTTTCGCTCGCCTTTTCAACGAGAAGCGCCTGATATATCGGGGGGAGCGGATCATCAACTGGTGCCCGCGCTGCGCCACTGCCCTCTCCGACCTCGAAGTGGACCACAAGGAGATATCCGGCCAGCTATACTACGTGCGGTACCCCCTGGAACATGACAACGACGAGTTCGTGACGGTGGCAACCACGCGCCCCGAGACCATTCTGGGCGACACCGCCGTTGCGGTCAACCCGGATGACGAACGCTACCAGAACCTCGTCGGCAAGAAGGCGGTCCTTCCAGCCATCGGGAGGGCAATCCCCATTGTCGCCGATGAAGCTGTCGACCCGTCCTTTGGCACCGGGGCAGTGAAGATCACCCCGGCTCACGACCCGGTGGATTTCGAGGTTGCCCAACGGCAAGGGCTGCCCTCAATCAACATAATGGACCTGGACGCCAGGATGAATGAGAATGCTGGGCCGTATCGGGGCCGCGATCGATTCGAGTGCCGTCGCGACCTTCTCACTTACCTGGAAGACGCTGGGCTTCTCGTGAAGACCGAGCCTCACGAGCACTCCGTGGGGCACTGTCAGCGCTGCCAGACAATAGTCGAACCACGGCTTTCCAAGCAGTGGTTCGTCAGCACAGCGCCCCTTGCCAGACCGGCCATCGAGGCCGTCGTCGAGCGCCGGATAGAGATCATTCCGGAGCGTTTCACGAAAGTATACCTCAACTGGATGGAGAATATCCGCGACTGGTGCATCAGTCGCCAGCTATGGTGGGGGCATCGGATTCCGGCCTGGTATTGTGTCAAGTGTGATGGGAGCCGTATCGATGTGCTGCCTCAAGAGGAATTCAAGCGACGAAGGGAACTCACTGATGCCTGGTACCAGTACAGTTACTTGATGGGGGATCCGGACATACCCGAAACGCAGATACCGCACGAGGAAATAGTCGCGGGTATCGACCTGGTCGAAATCGACCTGGCGGCGAAACCCATCGTCGCTGTGGACGCGCCGGAGCAATGCCCGACGTGCGGCGGCAGAGACTTGCTCCAGGACCCGGATGTCCTCGACACGTGGTTCAGCTCCGCTCTCTGGCCCCATTCCACCCTGGGCTGGCCCGCGGACACGGAGGACTTCAGATACTTCTATCCAACGTCGGTGATGGAAACAGGCTACGACATCCTCTTCTTCTGGGTGGCAAGGATGATCATGATGGGGCTGGAGAACACGGGCGATGTCCCGTTCCGCCACGTCTACTTGCACGGCCTCATAAAAGACGACAAGGGCGAGAAGATGAGCAAGTCCAGAGGGAACGTGGTCGACCCTTCACAGACCATCGAGAAGTACGGCACCGACGCCCTGCGGTTCGCGCTCTGCACCGGGAACTCGCCGGGGAACGACATGAGGCTGGGGTCGCACAAGCTCGAGGGCAGCCGCAACTTCGCCAACAAGCTCTGGAATGCCTCCAGATTCGTGATCGGCAACTTGCACGATGTTGAACTCGAGACCCCATCGGGCGTTCTCCCTCCCGAGGATCGGTGGATATTGAGCCGGCTGAACCGCACGACCGCCGACGTGACGCAACTCCTCGAGGAGTTTCAGCTCGGCGAGGCGCTCCGCAGCATATACGACTTCCTGTGGACAGAGTACTGCGACTGGTATATCGAGATCGCCAAGATACGCCTTCGCGCTGAAGGAAACGGCTCTTCGCCGCTTCCAGTGCTGGTGCATGTTCTTGAGACAGCACTGCGCCTCCTGCACCCGTTCATGCCTTTCATCACCGAGGAGATATGGCAGACACTCAGGGCTCGCCAGCCGGACGGGAAACCGGACTCGATCATGATTGCCCCTTATCCCCAGGCCGATGCCGGAGCCATCGACGTCAGCGTTGAGCAGGAGATGGATCTGGTGATCGAAATCATACGCTCGATCCGGAACGCCCGAGTGGAGAGCACAGTTGATCCGGCCCGGTATATCGAGGCCTGGATCACCGCAGGCGATGCCAAGCCGGTGCTGGAAAGCCATGGCGCCACCATCGCCGCCCTGGCGCGGGTGCGACCGCTGAGCATCCAGGAAGACGGTGCCGGGCATGAGATCAGCCGCGATCGGGCTAAGGTCCTGGTGCTCAAAGGAGTCGAAGTGGTCCTGCCGTTCGAGGGCATGATTGATGTGGACGCTGAGAAGGGCCGCCTGCTGAAGGAGATCGAGGGGTATGAGAAGGAGATTCGCCGCATAGAGAGCCTGCTCAAGAACGAGGCCTTTCTCGCCAAGGCGCCGGCCCACATCGTAGAGAAGGAGCGCCTAAAGCTGGATGATCGCAAGGACAGATTATCAAGATCGCAGGAGAGAGTGGCTCAGCTGTGAACCGGAAGGCCACTTGCTTTTCTGCCCGTAGTATGATTAACTTTGTTTCGGAGTGCGCGCCTCGTTAGGTGGCGTTTTCAAGCTAGTGTCCTGGGAGGATCGACCCCGTAGCCATAGCAGGGATAGTTCAACAGAAGCTCTCCCCCTTGGAACACCGGAGTCTCAAACAGGATCTTGGGCCGCAAACTACATCTAAGACGAGGGCTAGCCAACAAATCGGGATGAGGAGGTCAAGTCATGGCGTTTGAGGATAAGTCTCTGGTATGCCGGGACTGTGCAGCGGAATTTGTGTTCACAGCCGGCGAGCAAGAATTCTACCAGTCGCGCGGCCTCGAGAACGAGCCTGGCCGGTGCCCTGAGTGTCGCCAAAGCCGACGGCAAAGCCGCTACGGCTCGGCAGGCAGAGCACCACGCGAAAGAACGCAGGTAACTTGCTCCGCTTGCGGCAAGGAAGCCGAAGTGCCTTTTGTCCCACGGACCGGACGTCCGGTATATTGCGATGACTGCTTCACCAAGGAGAGACGGGGAGAGTTGCCGCCAACTGCGGGGACAGTCGAAGTGGCGCCGAAGAGTGATCCGGAAACAGAGACGGGTGGTGGCGTTGAGGTCACCCCTGCGGAATCCGTCCTCGAAGAAGCCCCCGGATCGGATGACTCCGATGCCGGGGTTCATGACGAGTTGGCTCCGGTTGGCTCAGACACCGAGGCAGGCGACCAAGTGGCGCCGGTTGACGAAGCTGCCAAGGTTCACGACGAGTTGGCTCCGGTTGGCTCAGACACCGAGGCAGACGATGAAGTGGCGCCGGTTGACGAAGATGCCAAGGTTGACGACCAGTTGGCTACGGTTGGCTCAGACAGTGAATCGGAGGTTCGTCCGGAAACCGATCCATCAGTCTAGACAGACGTACGATTCGGTTTGAGCAAACCCGTGAGCACACCCCACAAGCAGGGACAGGGCGAGGTCGCAAGGAGCTACGAGCCTGGCCGGTGTGCTGAGAGCCGCCAAAGCCGGCGGCAAGACCGCTCAGGCTCCTCAGGCAGAGCGCCACGCGAGAGAACGCAAGT
>JAZFSU010000011.1:0-4518 GCA_036446335.1 Dehalococcoidia bacterium
ACATCCTGCCTCCAATCAACCGTCCGCGTGAGCGCAACGCCCCACTGTTGGGCCGCCGAATCGACGGAGGGACGCAAATGTCTGGGCACGAGATCGTGCATGTGGCGATAGCTCCCCCATCGGCGCTGGAGGCAGAACTCATCAACCAGGTGGCAGCCGTCGTGAGCAAGGCCCCCTATGACGTGCGGTTGTTGCTGACTGGAAGAATCCCCAAGGTCATAGCCCACTATGATAACGTCCAGACGGCACAATCGATCGCACAAAATCTGAGGGATCTCGGGCTCGTGGCGATTCACTGCACAGACTCGGAGCTTCGCAAGCCTTCCCAGAGTTTCCAGCCACACACGCTGGAATTCAGGGATGGAGAGGTTCTTTTCCACCAGGAGGGCGGCCAGGAGACAAATGTGGGGTCGGCGGACGCGTTCCTGATCATGAAAGGGAAGAGAGAGACTCACACAAGAACCGAGGCAACAACGACCACCACGAAGTTTAGTTTGCCGGCAACGATGCTCACGGGTGGCATTCCCATTTGGCGCAACGTCAAGGTGAAGACCACGGAGGAGTCCAGTGAAGCTGAGTGCTTTGCGAGGATCTACAGTCGGAAGTCGTCGGAGCCAACAATTGAGGTCCTCCAACACAGTGTTGACTACTCGTTTCTGGGAGCAGAGATGGCCCCCTCATCTCTCACGAACTTCAGCACCGTTGTCGAAAAGCTCAGGAGGTTGTTTCCAAGCGCGGTGTTCGATGACAGGCTGACCACGCACGCAGGAGCCGGCACGACTTCACCCAGAATCCAGAACGACGCTGAGTCGAATTGCAGGTTGATCTACCTGTGCCACTTGGCCCAGAGCAGCGTCGCAGACGACAGCTAGGCCGGAGGTAGGGGCACGGCGCAGGGTTCAGTGACTAAGCGAACTTGAGCGCGTCACCGAGCGCCGACAGGGGTGCCAACCACGAATCTGTTGACAAGGTCTCCCGTGTCAACCACGTTCAGGCGGCGGAAGATCAATGTGAAGCGGTCTTCGAGAGCGAATCCCAGCCCGCTGAGGTTCTTCTCGGGTAGTCTCCACATCTCCTTCTTGAAGTCGCCGAATGCTTTCTTTCTCGTCTTGTACAGGAATTGCTCCTCGGTCTCGCCCTTCTTTCTTTCACCAGAGTACTTGTCCAGGAGATGCCCGTTGACCTTGTTCAGCAACTCCTCGGGGAAGTACGGGCTGTCAAAGATTATGTTCTGGAACCCCGTCGCCAGGTGCACCTCCAACGTGCCGACCTGCGGGAACTTGTCAAATGCCTCATCGGGCAACGTGGACGCGCCATGCTGCACAGCACCACCCATGCCGCACTCCTGGCGTGCCACCTCGGACAGCTCTCTCAGCGTATCGAAATCGATATTGACCTCGGCAATCGACCCGTCGGGCAGGACGACGCCCCCGTGGCTCGTCCCGGTCTGCACGCTGATCTTGGAGATTCCCTTTGTCTCCGAGCCCAGCAGATCGAGGTATCCTGCCATGAACGCGCGGAGATCAGCCACCGTGCTGTTTGTCTTGCCAACCTCCCCGATCTCACCACCTATGGAGATGGTTGTTCCATCGGGCTCGACGCTTCGTATGAACTCGGTCATCTCGGCAGTGACCCGGCAGTTCTTCTCCTGCTGTTCCTCTACGGTCGGCCTCTGCAGATCGACAATAGTCGACGCATCGATATCGATATTGTAGAACCCTGCGTCCACCGCTTCGCGGATAAGCTCCCTGATCGCTTCCAACTCTTTCTCAGGCTCTTGGCCATGCTTGGCCGCGCTGACCTGGAAATGATCGCCCTGGATGAAAACAGGCCCCTTGAACCCCTCCTTGACAGCTGCAGCCAAAATGCAGGCCGCGTACTCGCTCGGCCTCTGCCCCGTGTAGCCGATCTCTGAACGAGCGATCTCAAATATGAATGCGCCAACCCTATCCGTGATGGCGGACCTGAAGACGGCCCGCGCCACGTGATAGGTGATCCCCCGGATGTTTATGGCTGGTACCGTCATGTCACCGTATGAACCCCTGCCTGCTGCATCATAAAGCCCCTGAATGCTCGCAGGGTAAGTGCCCTGGTCATAGGCCAACTTCCGAATGGCCTCACGACTCTTCCCCCTTATCTGATCGCTGGAGCCGAAGACCGCGTCCTTCACCAGAGAGTCGATCTTGCTAGCGTTCTTAGGCATGTACTCCCTCCGCGACGCCATTTAGAAGAGACCGGCGCCCATTATACCGGCCAGTGTCGTACTGAGTATTAACGTCCACCAGCTTCGGCTTGTCCAGAACCATCTGAATCGGTACCGAGGTGACCCGGCCGTTCAAGAAACTAACCATCCTGCCGTATTCTTGCCTCACGACCAGATCGACGGCAGCGATGCCGAAATACCTTCCCATTCTTCGGTCAAAAGCGCATGGAGCGCCGCCCCTCTGCAGATGACTCAGAGTCACGCTTCGAGCGTCCACTCCCAGGGCATCGTTGAGTTCCCTGGCAACAAATTCGCCGACTCCGCCGAGAGCCACATGTCCGAAGCTATCCAATTCCTTCCCTACGACGAACTCAGCGCCACCTGCGGGCTTGGCACCCTCTGCTGCCACCAGGATGCTGTATCTCGCACCCCTTGCCATTTCCTTCTGTATCAACTCATTCAGCCTTCTGATTGAGAAGTCATGCTCCGGTATCAGAATGATAAACGCTCCCGACGCTTCCCCCCCTTCGAGGGCCAGCCAGCCAGCATGTCTGCCCATAGTCTCCACCACGAATATTCGTTTGTGGGAGCCCGCCGTCGTCCTCAACCTGTCGACTTCCTCAGTGATAACGTTGAGTGCCGTTTCAAATCCGAGCGTATAGTCGGTCCCGGGAAGGTCCTTGTCAATCGTCTTGGGGATGCCGACAACATTCACTCCTTCCTGAGCCAGTTTGCAGGCCACGCCAAGGGTATCCTCCCCACCGATCGCCACCACAGCTTCCAGACCCAGCTTCTCGATGTTGTCTAGAAGCTTCCTCGATTGATCATCCGTCGGGTCGTAAGGGTTTGTCCGGGATGTGCCCAGAAACGTCCCGCCAGTTCGGTCCCACGTCCTGACAAGATCCTCAGTGAGCACAGCGCTATTGAACACATCGTACCCCTGGACGATGGATTCTCCAAGAACAAGGGTTGAAGGATCGATGTCAATCAATCCTCTCCAACCATCTCTGATGCCTAATATGTCGTATCGGATGCCTCTTTCTTGCTGAAGACGTTCATCCAGAGCACTCTTGACCACCCATTTGATGGCCGGGTTGAGACCAGCACAGTCCCCGCCACCGGTAAGAATTGCCACCCTTCTTGCCTGCATATCCCTCCTCCACTTGCCACAATCCTATCCAGACATTAGCACACCCTACGCCAATTGCACAATAGTCCTTTCTGGCGGTTGCCAATAGGAAAATGGTACCAACGATGAATACAAGGAAACCACCGGGAAGGGGCCGCCGCTCACCGCCGCACACTCCGTCCTCCGCCACCCACAGCGCCAGCAAACGAGGTGACTATGATCCGCGGATCACGACTCTACTCCAGGACAATCTCCCCACTCCTCCCCCCTCTCTTGCTCACCAGGCGAATGTCCCTGATGCGCATGCCCCGGTCCACCGCCTTGCACATGTCATAGACAGTGAGCCCAGCCACCGCCACAGCCGTGAGCGCCTCCATCTCCACGCCGGTCTGTGCCGTGGCCTTCACAGTAGCCGTAATCTCAACTACGGAGCGCTTCACGTCCAGACTCAAGTCCACGTCAACGCCAGCGATTGGCAGCGGGTGACAAAGCGGAATCAGTTGATGGGTCTGCTTCGCAGCCATGATCCCCGCGGTCTGAGCCAAAGCAAGGACATCTCCCTTCGCCATCTCGCCCTGCTTGATCAAGTCCATAGTGGCAGGTTCCATGGAGACACTCCCTTTGGCCACCGCCACCCGATCGGTAGTCGACTTGGCGGTGACGTCAACCATGTGCACACTGCCCTCTTGATCAAAGTGAGTCGGCCGGGAGCGCCCATGGGGATTCCCAGCCATCTCAGTTGCCAGCGTGTCGGCGCGCTCGTTCTCCGGATGGCCGTTATGGCCCCTCACCCAGGCCCAGCTCACGCTCCGCTCGGCCACCAGCCTGTCCAGTTCCTCCCACAGATCCTGGTTGGCCTTGCGCTTCCAGTTCCTGGTCATCGTGTTGACCAAGTATTGGCTGTCACTCTCGACTGTAGCCCGGGACCCCGGAGCGGTCTCGGCCAGCCCCCTGATCGCCGCCATAATCTCCATCCGGTTGTTGGTCGTCTTGTCCTCTCGCCCCTTGATCTCCCGGCGGTCAGTGCCGCTCACAATGACAGCTGCCCACCCCCCGGGCCCAGGGTTTCCGATGCACGCACCGTCGGTGTAGATCCTGATCACGCCGCCCCCCAACTAGTGATGGCCATGCCTGCTCCTTCAGTCAACCCCACAGATTACCACCATCCCCATCGGAGCTATGATGT
>JAZFSU010000012.1:0-14054 GCA_036446335.1 Dehalococcoidia bacterium
CTACCTTCTGCGGCGTATTCCCATTCCGCACCACCTGGCTCAACTGTCCTCGATTCTTGTCATTCAGCTCTATTCGTTTGCTGATTCTCATGACCAGCATCATATCATAACTAACGATATTTAGAAAGCACTACACTAGTACCATTTCTCCATTGGGAATCCCCTGAAAGAGTCATTGTACATCCATATGCGAATATGGTAATGTACGATCAAAGCAACGGACGCAAGGATGCTATTTAGAGGGAGGATGGAGAAATCGTGAGGCACGCGACGGGAGATGGCAGGAAGGGACAGTCCAGGTACCTGTCATCTCAGCGGGCCGAGCGATCTTGGCCCAACGTGACTGAGCGCAGACCATGGGAGCTTCAGGATGGATGATGGCAAGGCAAGAATACTCGTAGTCGATGATGAGCAAAACATGAGGGCCATCATATCCCGCAGACTGCGGGCGGAGGGCTATGTTTGCGTGACCGCAGCCGATGGGAAAGAGGCCATGGAGACTGCGTCGAAGCAGGACTTCGACATGGTGCTCACAGACATGAGCATGCCGGTGATGTCGGGAATGGAGGTGCTTGCCCAAATGGCCACCGATCATCCCGGCACCTGTGTTCTGGTGTTGACTGCCGTGACCGACACGCGGACAACCGTCGAAGCCTTGAGCCTGGGGGCATACGACTACGTGACCAAGCCTTTCAACCTGGATGACTTGATAACGCGAGTGGAAACGGCGCTGGAACGAAGAAGACTGATGCTGGAGGCGCCGGACCGGGGCATGGGCCAGTCTGAGGAGTCGGTGCAGGCGCTGGACGACGAATTCAAGCGTCTGGCGGAGCACATGGGCAACGGGTATTTCGTTGTTCAGGGTTCCAGAATAGTCTATGCGAACGATAGAAGCGCCAGGATGGTCGGCTGTACACCGGAGGAGTTGACCGGCACAGCTGTCGAGGAGCTTCTGACGCCGGAAGCGATGAACGAGCTCTCCAAAGTGCACAAGAAGAGACTTCGTGGTGAGGATGTGCCCCATCACTTCGAGACAATGCTTGTCAAGAGCGATGGATCGCTGTTCCCGGTCGATTTTGGCGCCGGGCTCATTGATCACGCCGGCAGCCCTGCGCTCTCGGTCGTCATCAGGGACATCTCGGAGCACATGCGAACGAAGGAACAGCTCCACCTGGCAGAGGAGAAATACCGGACTATCTTTGAGAATTCTGCCGTCGCCATAACTGTGACCGACGAGAACGAGAACATCGTTTCCTGGAACCAGTTCACTGAGTTTCTCCTCGGGATGGATGAGGGCGACCTGTATATGAGACCGGTCAGCTCCCTCTACCCTGACGATGAGTGGGGCATGATAAGGGCTCAGAACATCCGGCAGAAGGGCATGCAGCATCATTTGGAGACCAGGGTCATCACGAAGACCCAGGAGATCATTGACGTGGATCTCTCTGTGAGCGTCTATAAGGGGCCTGACGGCAACGTTGCCGGCTCGATAGGAATGATCACTGACGTTACTGACCGCAAGCTGGCGCAGGAGCAGCTCCGATCTGCCGAGAAGAACTACCGCACCATCTTTGAGAACTCCGCTGTCGCCGTAACCGTGACCGATGAGAACGAGAACATCGTCTCCTGGAATAAGTTCACCGAATTTCTTCTCGGGATGGACAAGGATGACCTCTTCATGAGACCGGTCAGCTCGCTCTATCCGGAGGAGGAGTGGAGCATGATAAGGGCCCAGAATATCAGGCAGAAGGGTATGCAGCATCACCTGGAGACCAGGATCGTCAGAAAGGACCTGGAGATCATTGACGTGGACCTCTCTATAAGCGTGTTCAAAGGAGCCAAGGGAAAGATCACCGGTTCCATAGGGATAATAGCTGACATCACGGATCGCAAGGTGGCACAGGAACAGCTCGAATCTGCCGAGCAGAACTACAGGGCCATCTTTGAGAATTCCGCTGTCGCGATAATGGTCACTGACGAGAACGAGAACATCGTCTCCTGGAACAGGTACACCGAGTTCCTTCTCGGGGTGGAGAAGGACGATCTGCATATGAGACCGATCAGCTCGCTCTACCCGGAAGAAGAGTGGAGGATGATAAGGGCCCAGAACATCAGACAGAAAGGCATGCAGCATCACCTGGAGACCAGAATAGTCGGGAAGAACCAGCAGATCATTGACGTTGATCTCTCGGTAAGCGTGTTGAAGGATGATGACGGAAGGGTCACCGGCTCGATAGGGGTCATGAAGGACATTACTGAGCGCAAGAGGATGGAGCGGGAGAGACAGAGAACGGAGGAACAGCTTGAGTTCACCGCACGCCTGACAACCGTTGGCGAACTGACGGCGGGCGTCGCTCATGAGTTGAACAACCCCCTTGCTGCAGTCCAGGCGTTCGCCCAGTTCGTCACGTCCAGGGAAGACCTGGACGAGTCCTTGAGGAGAGACCTGGACACCATCTACAGCGAGGCCCAGCGTGCCGCCAAGATCACAAGTAACTTGCTCTCCTTTGCTCGTGTTCATGAGCCCGAGAAGAGCCTTATCTCCATCAACGAAGTGATTGACAAAAGCCTTGAGCTGCAGGCCTACCACATGAGGGTCAACAACATAGAGGTGATAGAGGAACTGGACCCCGATCTCCCGATGACTTTGGCCGACTTCCACCGCATGCAGCAGGTGTTTGTCAATATCCTGACCAACGCAGAGCAGGCGATGTCGGGCGCTCACGGGCGGGGGCGGCTCGTGGTGAAAACTCAAGAGGTGGGCGGGACGATCCGGATAACGATCACAGACGATGGCCCCGGTATCCTGGAGGAGAACCAGAAGAGGATGTTTGACCCGTTCTTCACTACCAAGGACGTTGGGAAAGGGACGGGGTTGGGCCTGAACATCTGTCGCAGCATCGTCGACAAACATGGCGGCCGGATATGGGCCGAGAGCAGGCTCTCGGAGGGAACGACTTTCACGGTGGAGATACCGATCGTGGAAGCGGACGAATCCACCACTGACAATGCCGCCTCAATCCACGTCAATTAGTCCCGGACATGGTGCCTGCCGGTTCCACACCTCGGATGTTATCTCTTCCAGCATGTGGTCTCAAGGAACCTGCATCCTATTGCCCAAGTTCACGTTGCCGGCATTGGCTGCCAGGAGATTCGTGCTACTTGACAAGGCTATCTTGAGGTGCTAGTCTCTCGACCACTAGTAGAGCGAGAATGTCTGTGGGTGGGAAGACTCCGATGTTCATGGCGATCCTGCTGCTTGTCGTTGCAGGACTGATCTTGGGTGCAGTACTTTGTGCTGCTCATGGGCTGGCCGGTTGTGGCATTGCAGCCTTGGTCAGCCTGTTTCTCTTGTCAGCGGACTTTATTATTTGCGCGTTGGCTCCCCGCAGACCTCTAGCTGCATCGTTCTTACCGCAACCCGCCGCGAGGCCGCCCCGCCTGGCCTAACACAACCTGACACTGTTGTTTTGCGGCCATGCCTGGCTGAACGCCGGCTGGATTCTGTTGGTGTGTTCTCGTGGTTCGGATTCACATTCATTCAACATGAAGAGGGGAAAAGGAGGAAACCCAGATGACTGAGATGAAGGAGGGTGGCGGAACAGGTGACATGATGGCAATGATGGGCCAGATGATGCCGAAGATGATGGAGGAAATGAAGGCCGAAGACATGATGGCCATGATGTCTCAGATGATGCCCGTGATGATGGAGCAGTGCCATGCCAAGATGAGCCCGGATGAGATGGGGAAAATGATGCATGAGATGATGCCGAAGATGATGGATACCTGCTTCTCCATGATGGACAGCGAGCAGCGACGAGGCATGCTCGGCATGTGCCGCGGGATGCTTGACCAGATGGAGACGAAATACTCGGCCTAGGAGGCGCGCAAGAGGGGAGATCTCCGGGTCTCTGTGTTCGAGCGGGGGAAGAAAGACGCGCCCTGGCACACAATGGGAGGTGTTCAAGTGCCAACCGATACGAAGGCTACTGAGGTTGCCAGAAGGCGGTGGGACAGAGCCGCCTTCTTTTTTGACCTCTTGGAGGTTCCTTTCGAGCGACACCGCTTCGGGACTTGGCGTGCGCTGGCGTGGAGCAAGGTGGAAGGCACGCACATCCTGGAGGTAGGAGCGGGTACCGGGAAGAGCTTCCGACACTATCCTGAGGGCGTTGAGATAACGGCCATTGACCTTAGCGACAAGATGCTCGCGCGTGCTCGAGACAAAGCTGCGAAGCAGAGCGTCAAAGTGCACCTGCAGCAGATGGATGTGCAGAATCTGCAGTTCGATGACAACACCTTCGACACGGTAGCGTCAAACTGTGTCTTCTGTTCCGTGCCCGACCCCGTTCGTGGCCTCAGAGAAGTCGAGCGTGTCTGCAAACCGGGGGGCAAGGTGGTGATGCTCGAGCATGTTCTCAGCGCCAACCGCATTCTGGCTTTTCACATGAACCTGGTCAATCCGCTGGTGGCGAGGATGATGGGGCCGAACATCAACCGGCGAACGGTCGAGAATGTGGCCAAGAGCGGTCTGGTGGTGGAACACGTTACCGACGTTGGGTTTGGGATCTTCAAGCTGATCGAAGCGAGGAAGAAGGCCAGCGAGAAACAAGCTTGAAATGTCAGGCATTGTCCTAGCCGCACAGCCTGTTCGGTGCCGGCAGCCAGTAGTGAAATGTGGGATACCCTGAAGTTCTTCGGCCTGATGATGGCGATATCCGCCTCCTTGATGGTAGGAACAGCCCTTGTTGTCGATAGGGTCTTCGATCCGCCGGCCTGGGTGAAATGGGTGCTTATGCCTTCGACGATGTTGGTGTACTCCGTACCGGCTGTGTATATCAGCGACTGGTTGCTGGCCGCTAGAGGGGCTGGAAAGTCAACGGAGAATCTGGAAGAGGTGCAGGAGAAAGAAGCCTGCTAGAGAAGCACACAACAGTCAAGGGTGGATTGTGGCTGGCTGTTCGTCTCAGATAGCGCCGATGTCCTCGCACGACCGCCGCCTCAGGGGACTACGGACAGCGCTCCTTCCCTACGTCCCGTTCCTCGGGAACGAGTCGCGCGCCCTCTGGACGGTGTTGCGAATCTCCTGGACCAGGGAGTCTGGCTCCTCCTTGCCCGGCTCCTCCCAAGGCTTGCCCAGTCCCATATCCGAGGCAATGATCTTGTAGCAGTTGTAGGACTGGTTCGCGCTGGCCTCCCCTCCCACATGCCAGCACCCTCCGGTGCAGTAGAGGTTCTTCACCGGCGTCCTGTGGTTAGCCAGCTCGGGCGTGGGCCTGTTCTCGAAGCACTGCCAGGAGGAGTGGTCGATCCCGGAGAAGTTCCCGTGCGGTGCTAGGTTCTTCAGGCGCAGGCAGTCGTAGGGCGTGTTGGCGTCCACGCCGATGATGTTGTCCCAGTTCATGTTAGGCGCGTATTTGCCCCAGACGCCGATGAGGTCCTCGGCGAACTTCCTTTTCAGCTTCAGCCATTCTCGCTCCGTGAGGTCGCTGGCGCGCGGGCCCTGCATCTCATTCTGAGCGACGTGCTTGCCGGGCGGCGCGTACGTGGGGTCGGCCAGGCTGTGGCACCAGACGACTGGGTTGTAATCCTCGATCGGGGGAAGCATGCCGAGCTTGGCGTACTTGCACTCCCTGGCGATGTGCTCGGGGTCGGCATCCTCTGCCAGCCCCAGCCACATGGTCTCGCGTATGTCGGGATTGAACGATTCCGCTGTGTATTTCGGGGCGTCGTGGAGCGCGAAGCTGTACCACATCAGGTTGCCGATGTTATTGGTGGAGAGATTGTCGATGCGGCGGGCCAGTTTCTCACCGATGACGTCCCTGCCTACCAGGTCGACAAGCTGCCAAGGGTTCAAGCCAGCGGTGGCCACGAGCTTTCGGGCCTTGACCTCCGAGCCGTCTGTCAGCCGGATTCCGGTGGCGGCTCCGTTCTCGATGAGCACCTTGTCGACCTCGGAGTGGGTGAAGAATTTGCAGCCCATCTGCACCAGGCACTGGTGGGCAGCGTGAGCTATCTGGTGAGTCCCGCCTCGGGCATACCCTATGGTCGGCAGCGTGCCCCCCGCTATGACCACGTTGGCTCCCAGGGCCTGGTCACTGATATCGAACGCGGCGGAGACCACGAACCTCAGGAGGCAGTACTGCAACTCCTCGGAGTCGAACATCTCCCGCACCGCGCGCAGGGGCGTGGCCGCCATCACCATGGAGTCGGGCGCAACGTCGGCCTCGATGAGCGCCGGGCCCAGCGCCATCTGGCGTTCGAAATATTCCGGGGCGGTCTTCCACTCCCAAGGGCTGAATATCATGTCGACGGTCATGCGAAGGTACTCGTCGCTCTCCCATATCTTGCAGAGCTTGAGCCATCTGTCGGCGTCCTTCTCCGAGAAGCGGGCGATCTCCTTGGCCGTTCTCTCCTGCGTGGGATCGTCCTTCAGACTGTAGATGGCAAGGCAGGTCTCGTTGCCGAAGATAGCGCCGTCGCTGACAAGATACTGGTCCCACTGGCCGCCGTACTCCCAGAAGTCGGGGAAATCGCGCCATAGCGGCGCGTAGTACCAGGGGAGGATTATGTTGGCGTGGGTGTTGCTGCGGAATCCGGGGGCTGCGATCTCCTCGGTGGCCAGGCCGCCGCCGAGCTCGTGCCGCCTCTCGAAGATGCCGACGCTCATGCCGCCGTACTTGATGAGATACATGGCGAGCATCAGCGCCTTGTTGCCGCCGCCGGCTATCACCGCGTCGAAGGTCAGGTCGGCCATCATAACCTCCTGGCTCCGCTGCTTTGTTGGGCCGCTCAGCCATCCAGCCGCTCAGACAGCTGGCTATCGGAATGGCTGGCATAAGGGCAGAACGCTCATGTCGTCCCCCACCTGGGGCGTAGCATTCCGCGGGACCGGCCCCCCTACTGCTTGAGCTTCCCGGCTACCTCACCGGGGTTCGGAAAGCGTCCCGTCTCGTACTTGGAGTATACCAGCTCGTTGTCCGCGAGGACGTCGAAGATGCCGTCCTTGCCAGGGACCAGCCTGGACTCGACGCTCAGGGCCTCGCGCAACTCATCCGCCAGACCGGCGGCTTTGGGCTCGTAGTTTCAAACGGCGCAGTAGCGGATCTCGATCTCCAAGGTGCACCTCCTGCCGGCGCTTGCCGGATCGGTGACGCAATGGTAGCACCGGCAGCCCGTTTATTCAATATGGTTTTGGTGACTGGGGGCTCATGTGCTACAATGTCTGAACCTCAACCAACGCCTCTGCGGGGAAGGATAGACGAATGCCGGTCATTCGTACGCCCGATGAACGCTTTGCCAACCTGCCTGGCTTCCCGTTCGAGCCGCGCTACGTTGAGGTCAAGGGCCTGCGTGTCCACTATGTGGACGAAGGCGCGAGGGGGAGCCCGTGCTCTGCCTGCACGGCGAGCCTTCCTGGTCGTATTTGTACCGCAAGATGATTCCGATCCTGTCGGCGAGGCATCGGGTCGTCGCCATGGACTTTATCGGCTTCGGCCGGTCGGACAAGTACACGGAGCGGGAGGAGTACTCCTTCCGGATGCACCGCGATACACTGGCCGCATTCATCGATGAGCTGGGGCTCGACCGGATAACGGTCGTGGTGCAGGACTGGGGCGGCCTGATCGGGCTGACACTGGTGAGTGAAATGCCGGAGCGCTTCTCGCGGCTGGTGATCATGAACACGGGATTGCCCACCGCGATGGGCCACGTGGATGAGGAGAGAGCCAGGGCGTTCCTCAACTGGCGAGCGTTCGCCGAGAGGACGCCCGATCTGCCCGTGGGACAGGTGATAATGATGGGCTCCGCGCACGGCGACCGGATCCCGGCCGAGGTCATCGCCGCCTATGACGCGCCCTTTCCCGACGTGACCTATAAGACCGGCGCGGCGGTGCGGCCCCTGCTCGTTCCCATCAGCTCTGACTACCCTGGCGCTGCGGAGATGCGGCAGGCGCGAGACGCGCTGTCCCAATGGGACAAGCCCGCGCTTGTCATGTTCTCGGACAGCGATCCCATCATGGCTGGAGGAGACGTATTCTTCCGCGGACTCATTCCCACGGCGAAGGACGAGCCTGAGATCGTGATCAAAGACGCCGGACACTTTCTGCAAGAGGAGAAGGGCGAGGAAATCGCCCGGCATATCCTGGACTTCACGGCCCGAAGGCCGGTCGATTGAACGCGGGCCCGGCTGCTGAATCATGAAGATCGTCGCTACTTGGTACGGGACCGTCGCCTTGCACATCGTCGTGGACGGAAAGCTGGGCATCTTTCTCGATCCGTCCTTCGAGCGGCCTGAGAACGCGTGGCCGAAGATCAAGGCTGATGCAGAAACGGTCGATCTTGACCCGCTCGACGCCATTTTCGTGAGCCACAGCCACTTCGATCACGTGTACAATCTGCCGAACCTGATACGCCGCTATCCCTCAGCTCATGCCTACGTGCCGGCCACGACCGCCGGGAATTGCAGGAATCTCTGCTCAGGGGAGATTTTCGAGGACTACCGCTATGAACTCTTGGAGACCGACTGGGCGCGGGTTCACACCATCACGGCCGGCGACCGCGTGGAGCTCGCTTCCCAGGACGGCGGTGTCCACCTGAGGGCCACTGCCATCAAGTCGGAGCACGTGAAGTTCGATGCCTATTCCAAGCTGCGCGTACTACTGAACTGGAAGCTGTGGCGCCGGTGGAGGCATTATGTCAAGTTCATGAAGGGTTTCCCGAAGATGGAAGTCGTGGGCTGGGAGTTCCAGTTGACGGCCTCGGACGAAACGAAGCGAATCGTATTCTTTGGCAGCATGTGCAAGAAGTTCCCTGAGGTCCTGTCGCTGTATCAGGACTGTGACTATTTCATCGCCCCGCTGGCCGGGCGAAGGGACGTTCTGCCGCACGCACAGGCGATGACAGAGGCGCTGAGCCCGAGGGCTGTCATCCCCGCGCACTACGACGACTTCTTTCCGCCGGTCAGCTACCTTACGAATATCCGCAGCTACGAGAAGTGGCTGGCGACGGCCTGCCCGGAGACGAAGCTGATCAAGCTGGAGCCGGAGCAGCCGACGCCCCTCTGAGCCGAATTCTCACGTTGTATCGTAGTTGCGGGAAGGCTACAGGCCTGCGGCCTGCTTCAGGCCCTCGATGTATCTGGGAAGGCCCATCAATGACTGGCCGCCGTCGGCATATATGATTTGGCCGGTGATCCAGTCCGCGTACTCGGAGGCCAGGAAAAGGGCGACCTTCGCGATGTCTTCCGGCTCGCCGAACCTGCCCAGAGGCGTGCGGTCCAGAAACGACTCCTTCAGGCCGGGTAGCGAGTAGAACCCCTCGGTCAACGGAGTCAACGTGGACCCGGGGCCGATGGCGTTGATGTTGATGCCGTGCGGGGCGAGTTCGAGGGCGGCCGCCCGTGTGAACATGAGCATCCCTCCTTTGGAGGCGCAGTAGGCGGTGATCCCGGTCGTAGGTACCGCGGCGTTGGTAGAGGCGATGTTGATGATCCTGCCCTTTGTTCCCTTCTCAAGCATGACCTTTGTCACCTCTCTGGCGCAGAGAAAGGCGCCCCTGAGGTTGACGTTGAGGACTTCATCCCATTCCTGGACCTGCATCTCCCAGAAGTAGTTCATTCCGCCGAGGCCGGCGTTGTTCACCAGGATATCGATTGCGCCGTACCTGCGCTGCGTATCGGCGACCATCCTCACGATGTCCGGTTCGCTGGATACGTCGGCTGTGATCCCGACGACCCTGTCACCGAAGCTCCCTTGCAGTTGCTCGGTTGTCCTGTTCAGCCCTTCCTCATTCCTGTCGCTGATGGCGACCCTGGCCCCAGCTTCGAGGAAGGCCTTCGCTATGCCCAGCCCGATCCCTTGAGCGCCCCCTGTAATCAGTGCCACTTTGTCCTTGAGCTGTATTGACATCTTCGTCCCCCTTCTACCCTCGCGGCGATTCGCGCAAGGCCCTGTTGAGAAGCCGCCCAGCCGTCAAATGGTTCAGACATTCAGACATTCGGCTGTCTGAATGTCTTGTTCCTGAGATAGCCTTTGCCCCGGCGTGCCCGGATCGGAGTTAAGGACCTCGCGATAGACGTCGACCGTCTTCCTGGCCGCGATCTCCCAGCTGAAGTGCTCTACGATCCGACTCCTGGACGCCTCTCCCATCCTTTCCCTCAGCGGCTTGTCCGCAAGGAGGCCCTTGATTGCCGCTGCCAGCGCCTGTGGGTCTGCCGGAGGCACCAGGACCCCTGCTCCGTCCTCGCCCACCACCTCGGGGAGCGCTCCGGCCCTGCTGGCTATCACCGGTGTGCCACAGGCCATGGCTTCAGCGGCCGGCAGGCCGAAGCCTTCGTAGATGGAGGCGGTCACCGCTATCTCGGCGGAGGACCACAGCCTGACCAGCTCCTCGGTGGTCACGTGCCCGGTGAAGGTGACCCTGTCAGCGATTCCGAGATCCCGCGCCAGTATCGGGCCATAGCCGTCGCCCGACCCCTGTGCTCCCACGACGCTCACCTTCACTTCGACGTCGTCTTTCAATAGCTGCACGGCCTTCAGCAGGTAGGGGATGCCTTTCTTCTTGTCCTCCGCCTTGCCCACGATCACGATGCTGTTGGGCACCTTCTCGGCGCCTTCCAGCTTCTTGAACATCCCGGTGTCGATGCCGTTGTGGACGACTCTCACTTTGTCGGAGCGCACCTTGAAAGCATGCACCGTATCCTCCGCCGAGGTCTCGGACACCGTTATGATTCTGTCCATTCTCCTGCTGACGATGGCCTGCATAGTGAGGAACTGGTAGAAGACGGTACGCCTGAACCGGACGAGCCAGCTCTTAACTTCGAGGAGGGAGGCTGCCATGTCGACGGTGATGGGATGGTGTATCGTGGCCACGACGGGCGCCCCCAGGCCCTTGGCCAGTACCATGCCGTAGCCCAGCGTCTGGTTGTCGTGAATGACGTCGAAACGCTCTCTGGCCATGAGGTCGCGCAGCTTGAGGTATGCTCTCATGCTGAAGGTGAATATGTCGGGGAACAGGCCCACGTGGACCGCGGCGGCCTCATAGAGATTGATCGGGGTGAACACCTTCGCGGGATTGCTCAGAGAAGAGAAGTTGTACGTCTCGTAAAGGTTGAGCGCCTCCACCTTGTGCAGCCTCACGCCATCAGGGGGCGTCGGGTAGGGTGGGCCCGCGATGATGTGGACTTCGTGGCCCAGGTCCTGCAGTGCCCCGGCCAGGCAGCAAGTGTAGACTCCCTGGCCGCCGCAGTACATGTTTCCTCTGTACGTGAGAAGGCAGATCTTCATTGCTGTCAGGAACTGTCCAATCCGCTCGCCCTGAGCCTGTCGAACCACGAACGGCTCTAGGGACTGCGAGTACGAAGATTATAGCACGCGGCTGCAACGAGGCTGGCTGACGGACGTACGCTCGCAGGGGCTTGTCTGCCCTGAGCCCTAATGCTCCTTGCGCAGCGGTATCTCTTTGATGAAGAAGTTGACGACCCAGGCCATGATGACGACGAACAGGCCTATCAGAAACACCCGGGTTATCGACGAGGCCAGGGCCAGCTTGGATGTCTCCACTACGTGGTCGAACAGGGTTGCCCCCTGCTCTCCGAACGGCGCGAACGCGTCCCTCAGTTTGTCCTGGAACTCGGGGCTGTGGAGGAGCTGCGGGTTGTGTACCAGAAGGTCCAGCTGTTCCGGCGGGATGGCCTGCTTGGCCGTGGGAGACAGCCCACCCGTGAATTCGGAGGCGAAGCGGTTGTTCATCACGGAGCCGAATATGGCCAGCCCGAAGGCGCCGCCGATCTGCCGGAAGAACGTGATTGCGGAGGTGGCCACTCCCAGAACGGCATGAGGCAGTGCGTTTTGCACCGCGATGACATAGAGCGGCATCGTCACGCCCAGCCCGAAGCCAACCACCACGATGTAGAGCACGGCGGTGGGGTAGCCGGTGTCGGCGGTCATTCTGGAGAGCAGGCCCATTCCAGTGGCCATGATCGCCAGGCCGAAGACTCCTATCATGCGGTAGTGTCCCCCGGCGCGCGACAGTATCTGTCCGGAGATGACGCTGCCGAACACAACGCCGAGCATCATCGGCGTCAGGAAGCTGCCGCTTTTGGTGGCGGACAGCCCGAGCACGTCCTGAAAGTAGAGCGGGATGTAGATGATGCCGCCGAACATGCCGAATCCGGCCAAGAAGATCACCACCAGTGACACGACCACGATCCGGTTCCTGAAGAGCCACAGAGGCATGATGGGCTCTTCGCTTCGGCTCTCGATTACGATGAACAGAGCGACCATGCACAGCGAGAACACGAACATCCCTATGATCTGGACTGATATCCAGGGGTAGTCAACGCCTGCCCATGACAGGGCGAGCATCGTGGGTATCACCGCAAGTATCAGTGTCACTACGCCTGCGTAGTCGATCTTGTGCTTCAGATCATCGGGCCGCAGGTTGGGGAAGAAGAACACGAACAGGCCGATGATGAGCAGGCCAAGCGGGATATTCACGAAGAAGACCCAGTGCCACGAGATGGTGTCGGTTATGAATCCACCGAGTGTGGGCCCGATGACGGATGAGAGGCCGAACACGGCTGCCACGAGCCCCTGATACTTCCCGCGTTCCGACGGGGGGAAGAGGTCGCCCACCACGATGAACGCGTTGGCCATCATGACTCCGGCGCCTATGCCCTGTATACCTCGGAAAATGATGATCTGGAGCATCGTCTGGCTGAGGCCGCAGAGGAGAGAACCGATGATAAAGACCGAGATCCCGGCGACATAGAACCATTTGCGCCCGTACATGTCGGTCAGCTTGCCTACGACGGGCACCGTGACCGTGGACGCGATCAGGTATGAGGTGGCCACCCACGTGTATTGGGTGAATCCGCCGAGGTCCTCGATGATGCGCGGCATGGCCGTGCCGACGATGGTCTGGTCAAGGGCCGCCAGGAACATGGCCAGCATTACGCCGACCATCGTGATGATCAGCTGCCGCCGTGGGAGGGAGCGTATGCCGACTCTTTCTGAATTAGTGTTGGTGGAACCGTTCGCCACAACCCGTCCCTGACCATTGGTCTTGGCGAATCGATCGCCAGAAGTTCTCGAGCGGGGTGAAGACTATCCGCGCCTCATGATAGCACGAAACTGTTTCACTGTCTCCCTATCGAGGTTCTGGAGGGATGGGTTGGGACTGAGCCGGGCATCTGCTCGTGTGATATACTATAGCGTGATAGCGCCCCAGGGATAGTTCGAGAGCGATCAATGACGCTGCCGGGCACTTGACCACAGGACGGACGGAGGTTGAGGTATGCCAACCCCAACAATCGCTGAGCTTTATGATCTAACGGGAAAGGGTGCGATCGTGACCGGCGCCGGCATGGGCATAGGCCAGGCTATCGCCTACCGGCTGGCGGAGGCCGGGGCCAGCGTTATGATCGCTGACATCAATATGGAGGCCGCCAGTAGTACGGCGGAGAAGATCAAGGCCAGGGGCGGCAAGGCGCAGGCACTGCTGGCTGACGCCAGCAGCGACGCCGATGCCGGCAGGACAGTGAAGGCAACTGTGGACGCCTTCGGCAGCGTCGACATTCTGGTGAACAACGCGGGCATTTTCCCTCACGCCCGGGTGCTGGAGATCAGCGAAGAGTTGTGGGACAGGGTACTGAATATCAATGTCAAAGGGGTGTATTTGAATTCGCGCGCTTGCGCGAAGGAGATGATCAAGACCGGCCGCGGCGGGAAGATAATCAATATGGCCTCGATGGAGGGGATGCATCCCTGGCAGGACGCGGCTCATTACAGCACGTCCAAAGCCGGCGTGATCATGCTCACCAGGGCCCTGGCCCTGGAACTGGCACCTCATGGCATTTCGGTGAATGCCGTAGCGCCGGGCGGGATAATGACGCCGGGCGCTGCCGAGGTGGGGGCCGATGAGTGCTTCGTCCTGAGCGCGTTCAGCTCCGGTGGCGGCATCGACCAACCGTTTCAGGTCGGACCCGGCGAAGTCTATACGAACTTCACGTTCCCGGTGCCATGGCAGCAGGAGGCGCAGATCGTGTCGATCAGGCA
>JAZFSU010000013.1:0-15572 GCA_036446335.1 Dehalococcoidia bacterium
GGGCTTCTCGCCGCAGCGGTGATTATGGCTCTCATTGCCTAGCCCTCCACTCCGGTAATGAGTCGCATTCGAATAAAGGCACTGACGCGGTCGATAGCGATGACCGTTAGCACCATGAGAATCAGAATAGCCAGCACCTCGTGATATTTCAGCAGGCTCATGCTGACTTTCAGATCGACCCCAATGCCGCCGGCGCCGACCAGGCCGAGCACGGTGGCTGCCCGGAAGCAGTGCTCAAGGTAGTATAGCGTATAACCCACAAACAGTGTTCTCACCTGGGGCAAGATGCCGAAATACACTGTCTGGACCCGGTTCGCGCCGGTGGAGGCTATGGCGGTAGGCAGATCCGGGCTGGTGGCCTCGATGGCCTCGGAGAAATACCTTCCCAACGCTCCGATCAAATGCACGGTCAGGGCGAGCACGCCGGGCAATGGGCCGAGGCCGACCATTGCGACGAAGAGAAGAGCCCAGATGATCTCGTTGATGCCTCTGCATATGTCGAACAAGGTGCGTATCGCCTGGTATACCGGTCTGTAGGGCATCACGTTCCGGGCTGCGAGGAAGGATAGTGGCAGGGCTATGGCGACTCCGAACGTGGTCCCCATTATGGCCATTTGAAGGGTCTCGCCGATGCCGCCCAAGTAGCCCCACCATTCGCCGAAGTCGGGAGGGAACATGTCGCCAATGAAGTCGAACATGTTGGGCAGGCCATTGACGAGCGTGACAGGGTTTGAGTCACTGCCCTTGATTGCCCAATAGTAGATGCCAATGACAGCCAGCAGCAGAGTGATGTGGCCGAGCTTGCTGGCCAGGCCGGTGGGCGGACCTCTCACTAGAACCCCCTCTTCCCATAGAGGACCCAGTCCTCGGTCTCGCCGTAGATGTCAACTATGTCCCTGTCAGTGAGCTCATCCGGGGTGTTGTTGAAGACGATCTCACCTTCTCTCAAGCCGATGATGCGTGTCGCATAGGATGTGGCGATCTCCAGGAAGTGCAGGCTGGCCACAAGAGTGATCTTGCTTTCCACACAGATCTCCTGAATGAGGTCCATGGTCTCCTTCATCAGCCTGGGGTCGAGGCTGGAGACAGGTTCGTCGGCCAGGAGGACCCTGGCCTGCTGCGCCATCGCTCTCGCTATGGCTACTCTCTGCTTCTGCCCTCCGCTGAGGTCGCTCACGCGCTTCTGTGCGTACTTCTCCATTCCGACTCTGCGCAAGCACTCAGTGGCTATGGCAACGTCATCCTCGCTGAAGCGTCCCAGGACGCTGCTCACCGTGCCGATGTATCCGAGCCTGCCAAGAAGCACGTTCTTCAGCGCCGTGGCCCCTTCCAGCAGATTGAAGTGCTGGGAGATCACGCCTATCTGACGGCGTATCTGCGCGACCTCTCTGTTCGGCAGACCTGTGATCTCTCTGCTATCGATGAATACCTTTCCCTGGGTGGGCCTTATGGACAGGTTGGTGCAACGCAGCAGCGTGGACTTCCCGCTGCCGCTGGAGCCGAGGATCACCAGGCGCTCGCCCTCTGCAACATCCAGGTGGATGTCTTTCAGGGCGAGCTCGCTCTTTTCCACCGCGGCGCCCGACTTGGCGCCGCGGCTCTTGGCTCTGACCTGGTAGTAGTGGCTCAGGCCTTCTATTCTGATCACGCTATCGCCTTTCCCAAGCTTACAGGCCCAGCAGTTCCCTGGTATCCCGGATGACATCGTAATCAGAGTCGGTCACTGCCTCGTACCGCTCTATGTCACCCCAGCCACCGACCCGGAGGATGGTCTGCTCGTCCATACCGATGAGGGCCTGCTTGATCCTATCCTTGAGGTCTTGAGGCAGATCACCTCTGACCACTATGGGCGACCCTGGGATGGGCTCGGATTCGTGGACTACGAAGATCTCTCCAGGATCAATGTGTCCTTCCTCCAACATGCGGCGGTGAGTCGTGTCGCCGAGGGCTCCCGCGTCCACATGCCCGTTCTTCACCGCCAGCTCCACTGCGTTGTGGGTGCCTGCCCATTGCATGGCCGAGAAGTCCTCCTCAGGATCGATGCCGTTCTCCACCAGCATCTTGCGTGGTATCAGATGGCCGGACGTGGAGGCGGGATCCACGAATGCGAACGTGCGCC
This sequence comes from Dehalococcoidia bacterium, assembly GCA_036446335.1. GTDB lineage: Bacteria > Chloroflexota > Dehalococcoidia > SZUA-161 > SZUA-161 > JAZFSU01. The sequence goes on from JAZFSU010000013.1 coordinate 2,120, forward strand.
CCTTGAGATCGTCAAGCGTTTCGATGCCTGAGTCAGCTCTCGTGATGATGATCGACTTGTAGGTTGCTTTGCCGGTATCCCGTCTCACACCGTTGGCGAGGGCCTCGGCGCCCGCCTCCTCGGCAGCCAGAATGTAGGAGAATGGGCCGAACCAGGCCATCTCGATATGCTTCTGCTTCATGGCGATTATGGCTGCCGTGTAGTCGGTTGTGACCTGTACCTCCACGTCCAGGCCGAGTACGCTCTCCATGTACTCCACTACAGGCTCGTACTGGCGCAGCATCTCGGTGGCGTCATCTGCGGGGATGAGACCCCACCTCAGCTTGGTGATCTCGCCATCCTCATCTCCCGAACAGCCCACCGCCGCCAGCACCATGAGCAGCACGACGATGAGAGCTGTTCCGTACCGGAGCAACCATGTTCTCTGCATGTTGCCTCTCCTTTGCTTTCTTTTGCGGCCTTATGCGATCCCGATTATCCGTACCGCCTCCGCGCCTTCGCCAGGTCGTGGGGCGTGTCGATCTCCATCCAGCCGCCCTGTATGTCCACGTTCTTCACCGTGGAGCCGGTGTCGATGAGTTCCTGGATCATGTCAGCCAGGTACGCCTTCTCCAGAGACGCGGCGCGCTGGAATGGGGCGTCGGCACCGGCACTTGCCGCCAGGTGATACGCGGCCTTCATGATCTCCGATGCCGACCTGGTGAACTTCGCCAGGCCGATGAACTCTCCGTGAGCCTCATCAGCCCTGATCACTCCCTTGCCAATCTTGGCAACTCTTCCGTCAGCAATCCGGACGAGTTCCGCCTCGGATACCGGATGGCCGTCTCGCCCATCATATCGTTGGAGCCAGTCAACGTCGGTCGTCAGCGCGATATCCGCATCGCTGCTGACGAGGCTGGCTACAATTTCACTGCTATAGACGATGTCCGAATACGAGACGATGAGGTCGTCGTCCATCTCGTCCTCGGCGCAGAACAAAGAGCCCAATACGTTGTTCTCCTTGAACCTGGGGTTCTCGTAGTACGTCACGTCGGGATAGTCGATCAGGTGGCCGAGATGTCCTCTTACCACCGCTATTCGCTCCACCCCGTTCTCTCTCAAGGCCTCGATAGCTCTCTCAAGGATGGTCTTGCCGCCGACCTCCAGAAGGCATTTGGGCCTCTCGTCGGTCAGCGGGCTCAGGCGGCTGCCGGTCCCTGCGGCAATGATGATCGCCTTCAACGGCATCTCTTCGTCCTCTCGGTCAGTTCAACTTCAGGATTGTGTGGAACTGGCTGTTCACCCTGTCGAAATCCTCCACGGTGTCGATCTCAGCCCAGCCTCCGCTGATGTCGATGTGGCGGACAGGATATCCCTGGTCAACGAGCTCCTGGATCAGGTCAGTGAAGGATGCCTTGTCCACGGACGGTGAGGTGTGAAAGGGTCTGCCGCTGTAGTCCAGGGTGGCCCAGTCGTGAATCACCTTCAGGGTTTCGGCACCTCTTTTCGAGAACTTGGCCAGCCCAATGAACTCGCCATGGGCTTCGTGGGCCGGTATGATGTCCCTTCCGATCTCTGCTACTCTGTCGCCTTCGACCCTGACCAGCTCCGCCTCGGAGACCGGATGCTGCTTGCGCTGCAGGTAGTGGTCCTCCCACGCAGTGTCGACTACAACCGAGACGTCGGACTGATCCTGGAGCAACAGGTCGAGTACTTCCCTTGTGTACACGATGTCGGAGTAGCAGAAGATGAAGTCACTGTCCATCTCGGCCTTCGCATAGAACAGAGAGCTCAGGATACCCGTGTTCCGGTAGTCGTCGTTTTCGTAGTAGCGAATGGCGGGATACTTGATCATGTCTCCCCGGTATCCGCGCACCACAGCGATGTCCCGAATGCCGCATGCTCTCAGGTTCTCGAGTTCTCTACTGAGGATGGTCTTGTTTCCAATCTTCAGCAGGCAGTCCGGCCGATCGCTCGTAAGCGGGAGCAACTGATCGCTCTTGCCGGCAGCGACGATGATGGCCTTGACGCTGCCGTAGCTCCCCGCAGAGCGCAGGTCGAGTCCCTGGGCGGCGAGATCGTCCAGACAGGCCTCCCAGATGTCTTGTCCGTGGATCTGCATGATGGCTTCGGCCAAAGTGTCGGCCAGTTTCTCTCCGACACGGTTCAGGACCTTGCGCCGCAGCTGCTTGCCGGTTAGGGCGCTGCCCATATCTTCGATCAGCCTGTCGGGCCCGTGACGCAGGCGCCTGTGCCCCGCCAGGCCCTGAGCCGTCTTAAAGGTCGTTCCGCAGACTTCGCAAGCTATCATGAGTACTGAGTACTATACTGAGTAACTGGCCAAATGTCAATAGCCCATTCGTGAAGGCCTTGACAAATGAACGCGAATCATGTACCAAGGAAAGGCGTGACTGCTTCCGGCTGGGTGGAGGCCATCGACATCGGTCGGGGAGGGATATCATGGGTGGGGCGTCCGGAGCAGGTCTTGGTCATGAGTCGAGACCGGAGTTCCCCAGGACTGATAGGAAGAGGATCGGATGAAGCTTATCAAGCCCAGGGCCGTGCCGGCGGTTGCCTTTGGCTTTCTCCCGGTGGTGTTCGCGGCGGCAGCCAGTGCCAATGCGGATCAGGGAGGTGGCATCACCGCACTCCAGCTGGCAACGGGTATTCTCGTCTTCGCGCTGTATGCAGGCAACCACTTCAAGGATCGGATCAGGAACTTCTTGAGGAAAGCTCTCTCCAGAGGCTAGAGACAAGAATGCCTTCAGAACCGGGCGGGGTGGCACGTTTCCGTTCGACGGCACCTGTTAGTAGAGGCTTTTCAGATAGAGAAGGTACTTGACCCCGTAGTACGGCAGCACCACTACACAGAACGAGAACAGAAGGAGCATCTCAGCGTACTGCCACTGGATCATGTGTACCATGATCGTCGGATAGACCACGGCCGCAAGAAGGTTCGTGTTGAGGTGGGGTACCGTCACTTTCCCTTTCTTCCTTGAGATGAGGCCCAGTACCACCACAATGTAGGTTATTGCTGCGAGGCTGGCTGCGAAGAGCCATGTGGCCTCTCCCATGACACCGAGGGCAAACATCGTCGGAAAGATCAGGAAGAAATCGGCCAGACCATCGAAGGCCGCGCCGTATGAAGCCAGTTTCCCGCTCCTCCGCGCGAAGTAGCCGTCCAGCAGGTCCGTGATTGCTGCGGCTGCGAAGAGGTAGTAGGCTGCGGACCCTTCATCAGAGATCAGCAGCCAGACGATTATCGGTGAGGCGACGATCCTGGAAGCGGTAAGGACATCTGCCAGTCTCAACCTTCTGATTGACGCTCTCTCCTCAAGGCTTCTGCAATCCCACAGCAGTCAAGCCCGTTCAGCGCACGGCACGGGAGAGGATCTGTCCGCCATCGAAGCGTGGCGGGGAAGCGGGCACTGACTCCAATACACGAGATCCCGTGACTACGCCTCGTTGGGATTCTGTTGCCGTATGTGATATGATGACTCACACCGAACTCGTGTGAGTCATCAGGTTCGCGAGTAGTCGCCATCACTATAGCGACGACGGCTGCAAGTTGTCAAGGGATCGGCAGGTGTCCGGCCTGGTGGGAATTGATGGGAGTGGAGTTGCATTGAAAGGGAGGATCGGATGAAGGAGGGAAAGGCAAGCCGGACGGCGGAGGTAGCTGCCGCCGCTCGTGTTACCGAGTCGATGAGGCCCGAGGGAAGGCGCGTATGCTACGACCCCTACGCCAAGGAATTCCTGGGTCCCATGTTCGGTTTGCTACGTAGGAGTCCGATCCTTTCGCGGCTTGCGCTGTGGTGCGTGGAAAGAGTCATGCCCGGCCTGCCGAGTGAGGCGATTGGCCGCACCAAGTACATTGATGATCGCTTGAGGAAGTGCATTGATGATGGCATTGAGCAATTGGTTATCCTCGCGGCCGGATACGATGCAAGGGCCCATCGCATGGACGAATTGAAGGGGAAGGTCAGAGTCTTCGAGCTGGACTTCCCTGCCACCCAGCAGGCGAAGACTGCCAAGGTGAAGAAGATCTTCGGGCATCTGCCAGATAACGTCGTCTACGTCCCCATCCGTTTTGGCGCAGAGACTCTTGATGAGGCGCTGTCTCAGACCGCTTACGACAGAAACCTGAAGACCGCGTTTATCTGGGAGGGTGTGACCTACTACCTGACGATGAAAGCGGTGGATGACACCCTGGCCTTTGTCGTGAACAACTCCGGCGAAGGCAGTTCTATCATATTCGACTATGCCCTGAAGTCGGCTCTTGATGGGACAAGTGAAGTGAGGCGGGTCAACTGGCTGCTGAAGTCCTGGAGGCTGATAGGCGGGCGGGTGACATCCGAGAACTTCACTTTTGGGATAGAGGAAGGAACCATCGGGCAGTTCCTCTCCGAGAGAGGCTTCTCGGAGATAGAGAACATCGATCGCAGCTATGCCGACAGCGAGTACTACAGGGGGCTTCATCAGCCCAGAGAGGTGTTCTCGTTGTGCGGATTTGTTCACGCGACGGTTGCCCCTCGAAAGCAGACCTGACTCCTGCCCCACTCTCCGGAACCCCCCGGCCGTCGCTTTGCTTGAGCTGGCTCCGGCGCGCCGGCACACCACCATGCCCCGGGGGCGGAAATGCGAGGCGAAAACTGCGTGGTCCGCCCGGTTCGAACCCCTGTTCGTGGAGATTTGGAGGTTTGGGTAACTTTAGTACCGCAAAAGGACTATGCTGTTACCTTGACATAGTTGTCTCGTGCGAATAAAATCTGTATTTACGCTGACTGTGCATGAGATGTGCATGACGAGCGAATGGCCCCCTGAAGGACGGAATACCAGGGGGCTGTCAAAAGAACAGGCCGACCAACTACGGCCCAGCTTGGGCGTCATTAGCATGCGAAGATGAAGAATTCGACGAAGGCGGCATCTGCGATTGCGGAAAGCATGGGGAAGCGTGTTCCCAACGTGCTTCGTCGCAATCGGCAGATGGCATCTGTCATCGCAGGTACGGGCAAGTACCTTCCTGAGAGAGTGATGACATCGGAGTATATTGAAGAGACGCTGGGGTTCGGGACCAAGTTCGATCTGCCACTGGGCAGTTTCGAGCAGATCACCGGGATCAAGGAACGAAGGTACGTCACCGACGGTCAGGTATCCTCCGACATGGCATGCGAGGCCAGCAAGGTTGCTCTTGAGAACGCGGAGGTGAAGCCCGAAGAACTCGACGTGGTGATCTTCGCGTCAGCTTCTCACGACGTAGCGGAGCCTGCCACTGCCAATATTCTCCAGTCGAAGCTTGGGGCAGTCAATGCCCACTGCCTGGATGCCAAGAACGCCTGCAACAGCTTCCTGAACGGCATGGACATCATGGATGCGTTCATGAAGACGGGGCGCTGCAAGACCGGCCTCGTGGCTGCAGGCGAGGTCCTCTCTAAGTTCGTGAGATGGGATATTGAGACTCCCGAGGAACTGGAGGTTGGCTTCTCGGCGTTCACCCTGGGCGATGGCGGTGGGGCTATGGTATTCAAGGCTGAGGAAGATGACGGGCGCGGTATACACAAGACTCACTTCAAGTCGGTCGGCACCGCTTGGGATCTGGCCACAATCATGGGCGGTGGGACTCTGTGGCCGTTCGATCTGTCCAAGAACTACTTCGTTTCTCATAGTGGAGAGATCAACAAGCTCGCCATCCGGCACATTCCTCGTGCCGTCAAGTGGATGATAGGACAGAACGGCTGGAAACTGGATGATGTGGACCTGTTTGTGCCGCACCAGGTGACCAGGTCGATTACCGAGAGGATGATGAAGATCGTGGGTGCTCCTATGGAGAAGGCCATGGTCACCGTCAACAAGTATGGCAATACCGCTGCTGCGAGCGTTCCCATTGCTTTTGCTGACGCGGTGGAGGAAGGCAGGATCGGGCAGGGGAGCAAGGTGATGCTTGTTGGCGGAGCATCCGGGTTCAGTGTGGGCGTTGTGATGGTGGTGGTCTAGGCGAGTAACCCGTCCAGTAGCTGTTCCGGTATCTCTCCTCAGATGGCTTCAGTTATCGCGCAAACTTCCTGGTTCTTCTGATCCCACTGATCTGTATCGACTCGTACCTCAGTGTGTCGACGGGGTAGATGCGGGTCGTTCGAGCCGCCTTCTGTAGGCCATTGCGTTCCGCGTGCGGGTCAGAAATGAGTCTTATCAAACTCCTTCGATCGATATCGTTCCCATTTCGGATACGTTTCCGTGTAGAGCCCCAGCCGGATTCCGGCCAGCTTTGTGACCAGCACGAACGTTGGTCTCAGCATCTGCGGCTTGCTGAGCAGCGCCTTCATGAATGCCAGAAGGGTGGCAATCAGTGAAGGGGGACAGCCCTCAATCCTGGTGGCGTTCTGCAGATTCTTGTTGCGCTTGACTGCACAGTCGCCGCAAAGAAACGTCCTCTTGGAGTCTCTTTCCGGCCGCAGTTCCGGCCCGGAACATATCTCAGTGCCGGAGAAATCCACGTTGGGGCACTCTTTGGTGAATATCAGCAGCGCGGCGGCGAAGGATGCGTAGCATCCGGAGCACAGCGCTTTTCCCGGATGTGCAAGTGAAAGCCCTCTGACTCTCTGGGGAGAGAATACGTCCTCGTCGATCTGTGGCTTCCACTCCAGCGTCTCTTTCAAGGTGTCGATGTCCTCTCCCTTGATCTGAATCGTGCTGATGTCCAGTGATCGATCGTTTCTTTCGGCATACTGTGCCAAATGGTCAACTTGTTGCGGATCGATTCCCAGTATCGTTGCCCCCACGGCATCACATTCCAGTACGTCTCTGCCTGCTATTATCAGGTCCTTGCGGTAGGCCACGCCGACAAGTGTGTCCGGGCCTTTTTCCAGCATGTAGATACCGTCGATAATGACCAGGTCACTCTTGATTGCTTCGTTCAGCAGGCATATCTGCGTTTCCAGCCGATTCGTAGTATGGAACTTCTGCTTTGAAGTTTGGCTGAGACACCCTTTCAGATTCTTGAAACCGAGAGTAACCTTCGTTTGGGAGTGGGTTTTGAGCACCGGGATGTTGACCAGAAAGTCGGTCTCAAGGGCTGCACTGGAAACCTGGACACTGACGCCTCCCAACTCCATCTCTTGAAACGGGCCTTTGTTGAAGTCGATCAGTCTGGCCCCGTATCTCTTGGCTATCTTGTCGACGCCGGTGCCCTTGAACCCGTGTCTTGCGTACGGGTCGAGTACATTGAGCATGCCAATGATGGCGCCCTCACCAATAGAGATGTCCTGGCAGCCATATTCGCGTAGCAGGCGGACGATCGCATCCAGAATTGTTGACGTTGTCACTGTGCCGAAGGGTGGTACACCTCTATGCCGGAAACCGTAGTTGGGTTTTATCAGGACCCTGTCGTTACGGTTAAGCCGTTCAAACCCGTCACAAAGCTCGATGGCCCTGCGAACAGAATCCACGGATCCGTCGAAGTGCACAAGTGATACTGTCATGATCCTATCGCGTTGACCTGCAGGCAGGTTGTCCCCAGCCGGTACAGTGAGAAGGCAATCTGGCCCTTTCCATGTTCATTGCGCAAGCCAGGCGGGGCAAGCGGCGTGAGTATTTGGAGGGGTATCACGAGTTCACAATGGGGTCACGCACACATGACTTGACCGGGGCGACACCGGCTCTTGCGTGGGCTTTGTTGTGTGGCCCATCCTACTCCGACGACTCGACCCTCTTCTTGGCGGCCTGCGCGATCTCCTTGGATACCGCTTTGCCGCCCCGGCGCGCCAGCCAAGCCAGGGGCCCGGTAACATCGCCGCCTATGGTGACTGTCGTCGCATTGTCATGCGGCTCGAGGAGGTAGAAACGGGTCAAGTTGGTGCCCATGGCCTTTCCTCGCATGACCACGGACCGTTCGGCAACGAACTCCGTGACTGTCATCAGGAGGTTGACCGTGAGCCTGCTGACCTTGGCCGTGACAAGAAGTTGGGAGCCAACCGACAGAGGCCCCTCAGTAACTCTCTCGATCTTCTTGATGGATGGCATCCACTGGGGCCACTCCTCAAGTTGGTCAATCAGTGTCCAGACCTTGCCTGCGGGAGCATCTATCTCGATGCTGCTGCTGAACCTCATGCTCTTCTCACCCACCAGCCGCTAATTTGGTAGTGATGTTACACGCATGGTTCCCAGCTGTCAACCTCAGTCGCAGAAGAACGTTCGCCCGTACTCCCTGCTTCCGCTGTCGCGGCGTAGCGGGATGTCGCCAGCGGGAAGACAACCGGACGGTCCGTTCAAGCTTCTGCCAGTTCTCGGTCCTCCTCGGGCTCGTCCTTCGCCTTCTTTGAGAGCCGCTGCTCGGTGAGCACCTTCCTGGTGTGCTCGATCTCCTCGGGCGTAACCTTCTGGCGCATTTCTTCCAGCCCACGCATGATCCTGGCGAACCTTGCGCCCTCGGCGGAGCTGATCCACTCCAGCTGCAGCCGTTCCGGTCGTATGCCCAGTTTCTCCATGCGAGCCCACAGCTTCTTGGCGCGGCGCTCTGTCCAGTGATTCGCATCGATGTAGTGACAGTCGCCGATGTGGCAGCCGGAAAGCAGCACGATGGGGGCGCCCTTCTCGAATGCGTGGAGGATGAACTTCTCGTCAACGCGTCCGCTGCACATGGTCCGGATGAAGCGCTGGTTGGGAGGATAGCGGAATCTCGATGTTCCGGCCAGGTCGCCTCCGCCGTAGCTGCACCAGTTGCAGAGGAAAGCTATCGCCTTGTCCTTGGCGTCCACCTCTAGCGCAGCATCGATTTGCGATATGATCTGGGCGTCTGTATAGTGCTGCATGGCTATGGCATCGAAGCGGCACTCCGCAGCGCAGGTGCCACAACCGGCACATGCCGCGGCCACTATGTGTGCACCGGTCTTCGCTTTCACGTCTACCGTTATCGCTCCGTATGGGCACACCTTGGCGCATACGCCGCAGGACGTACACAGGTCCTGGTCCACCTCGGCCTTGATGGCCTCGCTTGTGATTGTGCCGGCGTTCAGTATGATGCCGCTCCGGGCGGCGGCTGCTCCGGCCTGGGTCACACTGTCCTTAACGTCCTTCGGCGCCTCGACGCAACCCGCGAAGAAGATCCCCGGTGTGGGCGCGTCCACGGGCTTCAACTTGGGGTGGGACTCCATCACGAAGCCATCGCTGGTCTGCGAAAGATTCAGTGTGCTGGCAAGCTTCTTCAGGCCCTCGGCAGGCTCAAGCCCCAGTGCCAGTACGACCATGTCCAACTCGTATTCCTCCACCCGCGCCGCGGTCGTGTTCTCCACCTTCAGGTGAAGGTTGCCTGTGGCAGGGTCTTCCGTGACCTCGCCGGGGAGACCGCGAATATAGTGGACGCCTTCCTCTTTGGAGCGCCGGAGCAGGTCCTCGAAGCCCTTGCCGAACGCGCGCATGTCCATGTAGAACACATAGATCTCGGCGTCAGGATGGTGCTCTTTGATGAGCAGGCTGTCCTTGACTGAGTTCATGCAACACACATTGGAGCAGTATGGATTGCCACGATTCTCGGTTCGCGAGCCAACGCACTGTATGAAGCCTATGCGTTTTGGGGGCTGACGATCCGAGGGGCGCACCAGGGTGCCTGTCGTAGGCCCGCTGCCGCAGATCAGCCTCTCGAACTCCATGCTGGTGACAACGTTCTCGAAGCGCGTATAGCCGTACTCATCCAGTGGAGTCGGGTCGTAGACGTCCATACCTGTCGCCAGGATTATAGTGCCCACCTCGAGCTCGACCACCTGGTCATCCATGTTCAGGTCTATGCAGTGCTTCTCGCATGCGTCCACGCACTTGGCGCAGGCCACAGGGTTGTTTCCCAGGCACTGGCTCATGTTGATGACATAGGCGGACGGCACGGCTTGGGCGTGGGGTATATGTATTGCCTTGCGCGACGAGAACCCTTGCTGGAACTCGTCAGGCACGATTACGGGGCATACCTCAGCACACTTGTCGCATGAGTTGCATGCCTTTGCATCCACGTATCGCGCCTTCTGGCGCACCCTGACTTTGAAGTTGCCGATGTAGCCGGAGACTTCCTCGACTTCGCTCAGCGTCATCAGCTCGACCCCTGGATGTCGACCGACATCCGTCATCTTAGGACCGAGTATTCATATAGAGCAGTCCATCGTGGGAAAGGTCTTGTCGAGCTGCGCCATTACGCCGCCGATGGTGGGCTGCTTCTCGACCAGGTACACTGGGTGCCCGGCGTCGGCCAGGTCCAGAGCCGCCTGAATGCCTGCGATGCCGCCTCCGATCACCAGGGCTGCATCGGTTACAGGAATCCTGGGCTCCTGTCCCGGCTGAAGGTAGCGTGCCCTGGCGACGGCCATCTTCACCGCGTCCTTGGCCTTCTCCGTCGCCATATCCTTGTTGTCGCTGTGCACCCAACTGACGTGCTCTCGAATATTGGCCATCTCCATCAAATAGGGGTTCATCCCGGCCTCAGCCACACAAGCGCGAAACGTCGGCTCATGAAGTCGCGGACTGCACGACGCCACCACGACGCGGTCCAGTCTTTGTTCGAGCAAGTGCTTCTTGATCTCTTCTTGCCCCGGGTCGGCGCATGTGTATTTGTTCCTCACCGAGACCACAACGTCGGGAAGGCCCTCAGCGAAGCGTTTTACCTCTTCGGTGTCAACAGTTCCCGCTATGTTGAGGCCGCAGTCGCAGACAAAGACTCCTATTCTCAAACCCTCTTCAGCCAATTGCCTTACCTCCTAGTCAAGGGATTGGGCTAGAACACTAGCCAGATCCTGGATTTCGATCCGGGTGCCTTTGCTGTCACGGCTCTTCTGGGCGCATCTCAAGTGTATCTGGCACTTAGGGCAAGCGGTCACCATCGTGCTGGCGCCCGTGGCCTCTGCCTGCACGAGGCGCTGGTCTTGAATCTGACGATTGACGAACCCGCAATACACCCAGGGAACCGCACCGCAACAGAGCGCTTTCTCCCTGCTCTGTTCCATTTCCTCCAGTTCAAGCCCCGCCACTGCACCCAGGACCTGGCGAGGCTGATCGAATACCCTCGCACACCGTCCCAGGGCGCAGGGGTCGTGATACGTGACCTTCTTCTCAAGCGAGCCTGGCTGCAGTTCACCGCTGTCCACGAGTGGGGCCAGCACTTCAGTCAGATGCACTACCTCGATTCCCTTTTCTTCCAGCATCTTTGGGTAGTCCACACCGAGTGTGTGGCGGCACTCCGGGCAGTTGGTGATGATCTTCTTGACGCCGCGCCGCGCGAACTCTGCGGTGTTAGCCTTCGCCAAGGCCATGAATCCTTCACGGTCTCCCTGAAGAAGGAGGTCACGCCCGCAGCAACGTTCGTTCTCGAGAATGTCGAAGCTCACATTGGCACGGTTTAATAGCTTCAGCGCGCCCTTCACTCCGTCCAGCGTATTCACGTCGAGGTCGCTGAACACGACATCGAAGTAGGGGGCACAACCCACGAAGAATATCGTGTCGCATTCCTTCGATACCTCAACGTCGTCCGGCAGCCAAGTCAGCCGGTCCTGTTGCAGGTTCTCGCCGGCCATGAGGTGCATGAGCGCCTGGAGCGCTCCACCGTGGCTGCAGGGCGGCTGGGCCCCATTCTCGAGAGCCTCGGATCGCAGGGCGTGAACGAACTCGGGGAACTTGACCTTGTAATTGCATCTCTCCACACACATATAGCAGCTGGTGCATGACCATATCGTCTCGTCCCGCGAGCCGACGCTGTCCTGCCGCAACCCCCTTTGCACTATGAGACGCGGATTGAAATCAGGATCATGCTGGGCTACCGGGCATACGACTGTGCACTTGCCGCAGTCCAGGCAAAGGCGTACCTTCGTGTCGCCGATCTCCCGTTCCTTGTCGAACACCTGCACTCGTATCCTTTCTCTCTCGACAGCGCCTCTGCCACTCGCGCGCGTGGTCCGGCTGGGGCCGCGCCCTACCGCGACCGGGCCAGTGTGGCAGCCCGCATCTGTTCGATTCTTGTGACGAAGCTCGTCACCCGCCTCACAAAGCCATAGCCATCGCCTCTAGGCATCTGGGCGAGGTCCAGGCGCTCTTCGCCCAGCCCCAGCAGCTTAAGGATCATCCGGACCTTGTCGTACTCTTCAGCTATGAGCCTCGACTCAACGTCGAACTGGCAATGCCCGGGCTCGCATCCCAGAATCATCACTCCGTCTGCCCCAAGTTCGAAGGCCTTGAGTATGAGGCCCTGGTTGACTCTGGAGAGGCAAGTTACCCTGACCAGCCGCGCTGACGCTGGGTAGCAGTGCCCTGTCTGCGCCGCGTCCTCAATGCAGCTCAGTCCATCCCAGTTGCAGACAAAGATGACCACGTGCGCTGATGACCCAGTCATTTGGCTCCAACCGCACCGGTGTATTTACCCAGGAGGGCCTCCAACGTGGAGGCCAGTTGCTCGTAGCTCTGAACAGCCTGCCCTATGGCGCCGGTGGGGCAGCGGGCGACGCAGGCCCCGCAGCCAAGGCAGAGCGCTTTGTCGACGCAGGCATAGGCAGGGCCGTTGTCGCGGCCTTTCAACTCGATGAAGGAGCAGACAGCGGCGCACTCACCGCAGCCTCGGCATCGCCTGGCATCAATGTCTACTGCAGTGCCCCTGGGGCTCACCACGCTTCGCCTCAGGTATGCAGCGGCTCTCGCGGCGCTCGCCGATCCTTTCGTGATCCGTTCGGAGGCTGTCTCTTCCTCGTCCGGCGGCATTATGAATATACCGGCGGTCTCCCTGATGGTGACCCCTCTTAGTCCAGAGGAACCCGCCCCGGCGATGCTTTCAGGGTTTGTCCCCCGGGCCAGTATGCGGCCGAGGAAGCTGTCTTCCGTGATGTCGCCAGCCGAGGGGGGAATCTCCCCGGCCTGCTCCCCGAGGTCGATTATCAGAGCGCCGGCCTTGATTCGGTTGGCTTGCGAGCCCGTTTTGGCCATGGCCACGAAGCTGCCGGGGGAGCCGTCCAGCGCCAGGTCCCGAGGCCAGGGCATAGCGTGAATGCCTTGCGCCTCGAGGCTCTTGACCAATGCGTCTCTGCTTTCCTGGTGCTCTTGGTCTTGCTGCTCCTTGAAGCCATCAGGCCGCGAGCCGGAGATCAGGGCAACCGAGTAGCCCTGGGCCTTCACGGCTTTGGCGGCCGCGAGGCCGCGGAGGCCGGCACCCAATATCAGTACGCTTCCCTCAACCGGACGCTCGTCTTGAGATTCCGGCAGGGGCCCCATAGCACGGGCGACTCCGGATGCGACGGCGTCTATCGCATTGCGCGTGGCCTCCGCGGGCTCGTCTCTGTGCACCTTTGCGCATTGCTCGCGTATATTGATGAACTCCATTGGCACGCCGTGGGACGAGTCGAGTCCCTGGCTCAAATTGAGCTGGCACAACACGCGCCTTTCCGTGCAACTGAAGCATATCTGCTCCAGACCGCAACATCTGCACGCCGCCAGCACCATCCTGTCGAGCTTGCTGTCC
>JAZFSU010000014.1:0-2257 GCA_036446335.1 Dehalococcoidia bacterium
AAACTCCTGGTGGAAGATGAGGCCGCTGGCCTGGCAGTCCTCCATGATGTAGTGCACCTCCGGCTCACGCAGCAGTGGATTGAGGGGCACGGCGACGGCACCGATCCTGAGCAGGGCGTAGTAGCTCACCAGGTATTCGACGCTGTTGGGCATGAGCAGGGCCAGGCGATCACCGGGTTGAACGCCAAGTTCCCGCAGACTGCTGGCAACACACCCGATCCGTGTTCCCAACTCGCCGTAACTGATCTGCTCGTCGCCGATAATAAGCGCTGTGCTGGAGGGGACGCGTTGGCAGCTCTCATCGATGAGGCGGAAAAAATTCATCGTCAGCTGCCTTCCCCGGCCCACTCCAATCGAGGGACGGGTTGCTCGTTAATCGGCCAGTGCAGCAACGCGGATAGAACTCCCAGGGCAATGGACACATACCACACGGAATCGTAAGAGCCGGTCACATCAAAGACATAGCCCCCCATCCACACACCCAGGAAGGCACCGATCTGATGACTGAGAAAGACGAATCCAAAGAGCGTCGAAAGGTACCGAACTCCGAAGATCTGTCCGATTAGAGCGGAGGTCAAGGGCACCGTTCCCAGCCATAGAAAACCCATGACGGCGCTGAAAAGCAGGATAGAAAAAGTGGAAACGGGGAATGAGACCAGGACAGCGATCATCACCGCTCTGGCAATATAAAGTGTGCTCAAACTGTATTTCTTGCTGTATTTTCCGCCCACGATTCCCCAGAAGGATGAACCGATGATATTAAAGAGACCGATCAAGGCCAGGGCAGTTGCTCCCAGGCCGGGAGAAAGACCACTGTCTACAATATAGGCCGGGAGGTGAGTGGCGATAAAGGTCACTTGAAACCCGCAAACCAAGAACCCAGCCGTCAGGAGCCAATAACCCCGATGGAGACCCGCCTCCGCCAGAGCATGACTCATGATTTGGCTCTGTACCTCTTTCGGGCTCCTCTGCTTGCTGTCACCCATGGCCGCAGCCAGGGGAACCATGAGAAAAGCAATGGCAACCAGTCCCACCAGAGCCAGGACCCATCCAAAGGTGGAGATCAAGGCCTGCCCAATGGGTAAGATGATGACCTGCCCCACTGAACCCCCTGCCGAGGCAAAGCCCAGGGCCATGCTGCGGTTACGCTCACTGGCCGCCCGTCCTACCGCTCCCAGCACCACCGCAAAAGAGGTGGCGCTGAGGCTGACCCCGATGAGCAATCCTGCTGTCAGGTTCAGGGTAAGGGGAGTGGTGGCCTGAGACATCAGGTACAACCCAAGGCTGTAGCCCAAACCACCCACAATAATGACCTTTCTGGCACCAAATTTATCGGCCAACATCCCCATCAGTGGCTGGGTCAGACCCCAGAAAATATTTTGTAAGGCAATTGCGAAGGCGAAGGTCTCCCGCCCCCAGCCCAGAGATTCGGACATGGGCTGCAAAAACAACCCGAAGCTGAGCCGAATCCCAATCGCCAAGGCCAGAATCGAAGTGCCAAAGACCATGATCCGGAGCGACGACCTATTAGCCCGCATTTCTCACACCCCCTCTACTGCATCGGCGGAATGATCCTACCTGACTGTGTTGCGCGACCCGCAAGCGGGTGCCCCCGGCCTCCTCAACGTACCATACAGTACGTTTGCGGGGGCCTCGGTCGTGCGCCTTGTCAGGCCGGCCCTTCCGCCCCTTCGTGACGAGGAGGTGTGAGAAGTTCGGGCTAGTCGAGTTCATGAAGTGATCCTGCCTGAATATATCATTTCCACAGAGCTTTTCTCTTGGCTGAATAAGGCCCTCCTCGTTATACTCGCTCGTATCCTTAACGGGAGAAACAATGCCACCTAAAAAACCCAGGATTGCCGTTTTCTCTGGAGCAACCGCAACCATACAGAACAGCCCTCCACTGGTCACCAGTAACAAGGCCAGGGAACAGTACGGACTGCCCATCCGAAAGAATCCAGATGGAAGCCTGATGCCGTTCGATGTCTTGCGTCCTCAGCGTCTTGCTGCTCCCGCCACCGTATACATCAAGCAATGGAGCGCCCATCCCCTGGAGCGGGATGCCGCCGAACTTTATGCTCCACCAGACGGGTATATTGACGCCGGAGGCACTTTTCACGAGAAACGCCAAGGGCAGGAGGATATTCCCGTCTACAAGGTGACGCTTCTCCCCGAGGATGGGCTTTACCCACTACCTTACATGGCACGCCAATCCAACGGCCAGCCCTGGGAAGGTGACTGTGCCACACCGGACGCA
>JAZFSU010000015.1:0-3457 GCA_036446335.1 Dehalococcoidia bacterium
CCGGCAGATTCTCCGCGCCCACGAAGTCCAGGAAAGTGGTGTGGGGGTCAAGAGTGGACATCACCACCTTGCTGCGCAACGTGCGACCTTCCGCGAGCTCGACACCGGCGACCCGGCCACCTTCCATTAGTATCTTGGTCACAGGCGCGTGTTCCAGAATCAGGCCCCCGGCCTTGACGAACTCGCGCGCCATGGCACCGGCGAACTTGTGCGAACCGCCGTAGCAGTAGCATTTGTTCATGCCGCGTGTCAGAAGGAGAGGCACAAAGAAACCTATGCCGGTCTCTCTGGGGTCAAGTCCCCACATACAGCTTGTGTACAGGAATAGAGCGCGCACGCGGTCGTTCTCGAAAGTCTCATTGATGAGGTCGAGAGGACTGCGCTCAACGAGTTCCAGCATCTCCCTGCCTGCGTCGGTCCGCTGGAGAGCGACGCTCATGTCCAGCGGGGACAGAGGCGGCACGAATGTCGCTGGCGCCACGATCTCTTCCACCACGCGTCTCCAGGTGCGCATCACCTTGCCAAATGCCACCGCGTCCTTCAAGGAATACTTGCTGATCGAGTCCTTCGTGTCCTCGATCATTCGTGTCAGAAGCAGCGATTTGCCATCCTCGAAGACCATGCCCGTCTGTGCGTTGGGCTTGATCCATGTCAGCGCGGGTCCGTCCAGGTCGAAATCCCTGATCACGGGCATGTAGTCCACCATCAGGTGATAGACGACGTGCGGATTGGACGAGTAGCATGGGTAAAGTATCTCGTCCGTGGCCAGGCCGCCGCCGATCTCGTAACGAGCCTCAACAAGCGCGACTTTCAGCCCCGCCTTCGCAAGGTAGGCCGCCGCCATGAGCCCGTTGGGCCCGGCGCCTATGACGACAACGTCCCATTCGCTTTGATCAGGGAACTCCTCAAACATATGTCCGAACATATCATCCATTGACATGGTGCCCTCCTTGCGGATCAGCGCGGTATCGCGGATGTCTTGCCCTGCTGTGGAATGTAGTATGGTGACGGGTACCACCACTTGCCGGGCTCGGCGATGCCGTCCTCAATGAGTATGTGCATCAGGTTATAAGGGATGGCCATCAGGCAAAGCCCTCCCGGATGGCCTGTCGTCTGGTGACAGGTATAGAGCCCGTCGATGGGCGTCCGGTACCGGGCCAGCTCCGGTATGGGGCGCTGGGTCCACAGCTGGTCGTTGCAGTGCCGTGAGCCACACCAGGTGCCGCCGATGAGACCGGTGTTCCGAAACTCGACTTCGCGACCGGTCGCCGACCATTGGTGAATTATGTTCTCGTCGTCGAGGCCGTCAAACGCTTCGCTGAAAGCCTTGGCCATGTAGGCGTCCAGCTCGGCCTTCCTCTCGTTCTGCACTTCAGGGCCCTCGACCTGGTACTCCGGGACGGGGACATTGGCCTCGAACGCGGCCGATATGTGTCCGTTGGGATATGATCCCTGGCAATCCGTGGGGTTGAATGCCTGGGAGGGCGTCAGGAACCACATGAGTTTCTCCGGGGGCAGAGTGGGCATGCTCTTGCGGCCGTCACAGTCTGCCACGTTCTCGTAGTAGAGCTCCCTCGAGTCGGCGGGGTAAACGCCGCCTGCCGGTATGTTAAACGGGCCTGCCACACCTGACTCGTCCTCGACCTTGGCCTGGAACTTTGACTTCCACTGGAAAGGCTTGCGTGTATGGAACGTGGTCACGTAGAGTGTCCCGTTCTTCAGGCTGATGTCCTTCACCTTCTGTATGAATCCGGGGTCGAGGTGCTGCCGGCCAATCATCTTGAGGAAGGTCCGATCGTAGTCGGTGGCAGAGATCACCGCCTTATTTGCCCATATCTTCTTTCCGCCGGAAGCCGCTGTCTCCCCTAACCGGACGCCAACGGCGCGGCCGTCCTCGATGATGATCTCGTCGACCGGGCAGGTGGTCCGAACAACAGCCCCGTTTGCCACCGCGCAACGGTGGATGGCGTGAAAGTAGCCGTGCAGCCCGCCCCGTGGCAGACTCAGCTTGCCCGTGTTGGGCAGAATCAGCAGTTGAACGCACAGCAGGGCCGGGATTGCCACACCTTCCCAATGGCCGGCGGCTCCCGATGCCCACGCTGCGAACGCCATCGTCACTTTGAACGGCTCGCTGTCCAGGTGTTCGTCCATGAGGTCGAACATCGTCCACTCGCGCAGCTCGGGTGTCAGGACGTCCGGCTGATATTTCTTGTACACTTGCATGTACGGCACGTTGTCGTCTGTGACCTCCACCTCCGGAGGGTGAGGCGGGCACCAGAATGTGGCGCGCATCAACTCCTGAGTGAACGGGGGCTGTCCGAACAGTCCGGCGAGCTTGCCGAAGCCCATCATGTCCTTCTCGGTAATCGGCACCATTCCCTGGGAGGTCGTGCTTCCTGCCCCCAGAGACTTCATCATGTCCACGGGATTCCACGTCATGCGGAATCCGTACTTGTGCAACTCCAGTTGCTCGAAGCCGGGTGCCGGGGATGCGTACATCAGCATTGCGTGCGGATATATGCGGGCTCCGGGGATGGGCTCAACCGTCTCGCACGCGCCGCCACACTCTACTCGCTCCTCCAGGACGCAGACCTTGAGCCCGCACTTGGCCAGATAGGCTGCTGCAGTCATTCCGTTGGGACCGCCGCCAATGATAATAACGTCGTACCGTTCGTCTCTACTCATTAGGCCCTCCTGTCCCTGCGTTGCCGCGACTCGTAGCGCGGATGCTGCGAAGGATTCGCAGTGGACTACTTTTATCACAGCCAAGTGAACGTGTCAATGGTGATGGTCTGGTATTCCACCTGTCAGAAACTTTGAATCTCGGGCGTGGCGCGACGGAGCGCGGGCACCAGCGATAAGTCTGAGGTGCCATCGTGCAGACAGGAGGCGCAGGCGGCAGACGAAGAGCCTGCTTGAAACGGCGAGCTTCCACTGTCGCTGGAGGCAGCAGGTGTAAACCCCAGTCCGCAAAGGAGAAGCCCCAGGCACCGCCTGGGGCTTCGATCGTCAGTTCTGAGAGGGGCAGTCAGGCCAGCCCCAACAGCGAAAAGACAGCGTTGATCTTCTCTGCCTCCTCAGTGTCCGCACCCGCGACTACGAAGAAGACGATGATCGCCATTATCACGGCGAATTCGAGGACCTCGATAAAGCCCAGTCCCCTCCCTACATCTTCCTCCTCATCCACGTACTGTGCTGGAGGCCTTATCTGCGCCCCGCAATTGCGGCACCGGTAATGGCCCACTCTCCCCGCCACCATTTCGCCTCCGCAAACGGTACACCGCATCTTGCCTTACCTCCGAACAGGTAATGGATAGGCCCGGCTGCCTGGGTGCACAGATTATACCCGCAAGAGGGCTGCATGGGAAGCCTCAGAAAAGGGGGGAAAAGGAGAAGCCCTCGGCGGCGCCAAGGGCCTCGACCTGTATGTGTGAGAAATCCAAGCTGCATGGGCATT
>JAZFSU010000016.1:0-9379 GCA_036446335.1 Dehalococcoidia bacterium
GATCAGGACGCCGCTCGCACGATAGTCGCCACAACCCGTGATGCGGATAGGGAGAAGCTGTCCTCCCTCGAGCGGATGGGCATCGAGGTCCTGATCGTTGACAGCGACGAATGGCGCAGGGTCGAATTGGGACACCTGCTCAAGGAACTGGGCAGGAAGAGCATCTCGTCCGTATTAGCCGAGGGTGGCGCAGGGATCATCACGTCGCTGATAGCACAGGGACAGGCAGACAAGCTCGTAGCGATCGTGGCGCCGAGGATCATGGGCAGTGGCATTGACACCATCGGCGACCTGGGAACACTCAACGTTGACCAAGCCCTCAGGCTATCGTTTGACAGAGTATACCGGAGTGGAGACGATCTGGTTATCGAGGCGAGGCGGGGCACGAGGGATTGACAGGGGTCCGAACGTTTGAGGAGATTGTGTCTCTGGATGATACCTGCGAGGAGGATTACGCGTGGGCCTTGGCGCGAGCCCGGTTGCTGTTTCTTCGGGGTTTCAAGCTAACGTCAAGTTCAAGGGCATCCGCAACCTTGAACAGTGTGCTAATCGTGGCATTGTGATCGCCCTTCTCCAGTCTGGATATGGCAGGTTGCTGCTTCCCTACAAGCTTGGCAAGTTGCGCCTGGCTCATCCGCAATTGGATTCTGCGCTGTATTATGCTCCTTATCATGTCATACTCGGGTCTTAGGGCATCGTACTCCGCACGAACCTCTGGCTGCTCAAGCTGCTCCGCCTTGAATTGCTCGAAACTTGTAGCTGTCTTCTTCACCATTTCGCTTGCTGCCATCTAGAGTTGAGAGTATTATATACCACCTATGTTATATTGTCAACACCTGGAGAGATGCTCGTTCATGCGTGCGATGGCTAGCCTCACGTCACTTTCCGGTGTCTTGTCTGTTTTCTTCTGAATTGCGTGTAACAATACGAGCTGGCGCCCCGTGTGGGCAAAGAAGAAGATGCGATATATGTTCGTACCGTGCTTGATTCTGAGTTCCCGAATACCAGACTTGCCAATCTTCTTAACGTAGGGCGTACCTAGTTGCACATTGAATTGATGCAGTAGTTCCAGTACATGTATGATCCGCGCTCTCGTCCCATAGTCTTGCAGGAGAATAAAACCCTTGACGGGTTCATTGCCGTCGTCATCCGGATAGAAAACAACTTGCCAATCCACCCGCACAGTCTACCACATCCCCCACTGTCGTCATAGACCCTTGTGCATGAGTGATGCCATGGCAGCGGGGGTAGCCGATCATCTTTGGACGCTTGAGGAAATCGTCTCTTTGAGTGACTGAGCAACAGCCTCAAAGGCGGACAGAGTTGAATAGTGCTTGGCTGAGACTGTGATCGTCGATCTCAATGCAGCCTATGGATGGGGAGTAATCGCTACGATTGTGAGAACCGGAATTCGCTTCCCTTCCTCAACGCTGTCTGGCCCGCAGTGGAAGAAGACCCGATATGCTCCTGGCGTATTATGCTGAACGTACGCCTCCCATACTCTTTCGCCTCTCACACCTGTGAGGGAATCATACTCATGCGTCTTCAGAGACGGATGGCGCATATTGGTTTCAAGTTGTCCTAACGTCTTGTTGACTTGCTTCAGCAAGCCTTTCCTGGCTGAATTGTGCAGCAGAGATTCGTATTGCTCGTCAGCGACTAGAGTGAAGATGAGTTCACGGCGCATCTTCAGCGTACTCGGCAAACGAACCGCGACTCTTGGCAAGACCCTGCGCCGACTCGACCAGACCCCGCTGTACCGAAGCCAAAGCCTGCTTGTTCTGCCATAGCCAGACTTCAGCCGCAGGAATGCTGACATGCGGATCAAGAACGATCTGGCCAAGGCTATTCAGATACACGTGGTAGGTCACACCTTCCGGCAAAGGGACCTTTGTCAAAAGCACCCGGTTCTTGGCATCCGGTTTCACACCCTCTGCCACCATCTCGAACGCTGTGTCCTTTATCACCTTGCTCATCATGGCTTGACAATACCATAAGTGGGACAGAATGTCAAGTGGGCGTGTCCCACCATCAAAGGTTACTCAAATTGACCCACTACCAATAACGCCCTGGCTTCTCCACTACATGTACTACAACTTTGCCAGAGTCCACAGAACGCTTGGTAAGACACCGGCTATGGCTGCTGGGGTTGCTGATCACGTGTGGTTACTTGCGGAAATCGTGGGGTTGGCGAGCAGCTTTCCTGAGAGGTCCCCCAAAAGCCTTATGAGTTAGGGGATGTGTCTCCTCCACCGTCCAGTGGTTTCGTTGTTTGCGCCTGCTCAGCGGCTTCTTTTGTAAGTTTTTCGACATACTTAGTCACCTCACCTTTTGCAGTCTCAGCAGCTTCTCGGTGACGTTCCTGCTCCGCCTGGTAAATGTCCCCTAAACCATCGAGGATGTCTGGTGGAATAGCTGCAAATGTCCCGAGCCCTGGGCCAACAGAAAACATATCAGTATCTTCACCAACACCAGGAGCAACTTCGGCCCGCTTCTTGGCGGAATAGACTAACAACAGAGTCTCGGGAATAGATTTGTGTCGGTCATGTCTATCGAACATTAATTGAGAATCCGCGTGCCCTTCTCCCGCCCCTATTGCAGCAAAGCCTACCGAATCCTCACAACTGATAGCACCATCACGAGCAGTGTAGATATGCGCTCCAGTCGTATCTACGCCTGAAACTATTGCTGCTGTTCCTTGCCACTCGTAGTTCATTAGTTCAGTTGCTATCTTTATGACTAGTCCCGAGTCCATTTCCTTCTGTTTGGTAAGCCATGTATTTCGGTCTAACCCAAGGGGGGCGAGGATATCATGTTCAGCGTGCGCCAAACGAAGTTCCTGGTAATGCCTGCGATATAGCTCTGCCACATCCCGCACATTCCGCCATTCGTCAGGAGCTTCCTGTATCCGTTTGCCCACATCCCGAAAAACCGCTTGCATAATCTGTTCCTGAATGGAGGCATCCCCGGCAACTTGGACAGCTATGGAATTACTTACGGGATAAATCTTCGGCTGCTCAGGTTCAAACTGGATATCGCCCGCTGTTAACATACGATCTGAGGCCCCAAAGATCGTATTAATCGCGCACATAGCAGCCACGCAGACTGTCACGGGAATACACTCCCTATTCCGTCTACGCCTATTGTAACATGGCGGTCTACGTACCCAGCGTGGTTCCCACTTAACATCTTTTCCCATCATTTCCCCTTTCAAATTGACCCACTACCCACGATCGCCATTTCTTGACACCCAATAGGCCCTATGCTATCGTGTTAGATGGCTTTGTCACGAGCGCCGAACGTGGCACCGGACAAGAGCCATTTTCATGCCTGTAAGGAGGAAAGGCAGTGAACATTATTGTTTGCGTCAAGGAGATACCCGATCCGGAAACGCCTACCTCGGCGTTCAGCATCGACCCCGCGGCGAAGCGGGCCGTTCCCGCGAAGGACAACCCGCCCGTTATGAGCCCCTTCGACGAGAACGCGGTTGAGGCAGCGCTACGGGTCAAGGACGCCCTCGGGTGTACCGTGCAGTTGCTCAGCATGGGAGCGCAGTCATCGGAGAAGGTGTTGAAGCACGGCCTGGCGATGGGCGCCGACGAGGCGTTCGTGCTCGTCGACAGTGCTTTCGACAATTCGGATAGCTTCTCCACCGCCTACGCCCTGGCCCAGGCGGTCAAGCAGATAGGTGAGTTCGACCTCATTGTCTGTGGAAGGCAAGCGGGCGATTTCGACGCCGGCCAGGTTGGCGCGGGTTTGGCCGAGCTATTGGATCTGCCCAGCATAACCCCGATCCAGAAGATAGAGATCACCGACGGCAAGGCAAAGGTGGAACGCGTGATCCCTGATGGATATGAAGTGGTTGAGACCTCCCTGCCGGCGCTAGTGACAGTGAGCAATGAGCTGGGAGAGCCTCGATACGCCACGCTCAAGGGAATCATGGCTGCCGGTAAGAAGAAGGTCACCGTCTGGGGTGCCCAGGACATAGGCGCCGATTCCTCCAAGATCGGGGCCGCCGGCGCCCGGACGAATATGCTCAAGCTGTTCATCCCGGTGCGCGAGGCCAAGTGCGAGATCATGGAGGGCGAGAACGAAGAGGAAGTCGCGATCAACCTTGCCCTCAAGCTCAGAGAGGCCAAGCTGATATAGGCAGGCTCTCACTACGAAAAGGAGGTAGATCCGATGGCAGACAATAAAGGGGTGCTGATCTGTGGCGAATGCGCGGACGGCAATCTCTCGTCGATAACCGCGGAACTTCTTGGCATCGGGAGCAAGCTCGCCAGCGAGCTGGGTGAGGAGGTGTCCGCCGTACTCCTCGGCGAAAAGGTGGGCGCAGCGGCTCAGGAGGCCGCCTACTTCGGAGCGGGCAAGGTATATGTCATTGAGGACCCCGCGCTCAAGGAGTATTCGACGGATGCCTACGTGGCAGCGGTGGACAAGCTGTGCAAGGAGACAACGCCCAACATCGTGCTCATCGGGCAGACGTCCATGGGACGCGACCTGGCGCCCAGGCTGGCATTCAGGTTGGGCACCGGGTTGACCACGGACTGCATAGAGTTGGGCATCGATCCCGAGACGAAGCTGATGCTGCAGACGAAGCCGGTGTACGGCGGAAACGCGCTGGCCGTCGTCGTCTGTGAGCAGGCACGCCCCCAGATGGCCACGGTCCGGCCCAAATCGCAGGAGCCTCTGGCGCGGGACGAATCAAAGAAGGGCGAGGTGATCGCCTTCGATGGCGGGATAGACCCATCCCGGATAAGGGCCAAGTTCATAGAGAGGGTCATGACCGAGGTCGAGGGAATAAAGCTGGAGGATGCGGAGGTAGTGGTAACCGGCGGCAGAGGAATGGGCGCACCTGAGTCCTTCGAGCAGCTCGCGCAACTGGCCAAGATCCTGGGAGGCGCTGTGGGGGCCTCGCGGCCGCCCTGCGATTCCGGATGGGTGGCGGCAAACCTCCAGGTGGGGCTCACCGGCAAGATCGTCACCCCTACGCTCTACATTGCCGTCGCTGTGTCAGGTGCCAGCCAGCACCTCTCCGGGTGCTCGGGGTCGAAGAACATAGTGGCCATAAACAAGGATCCCGAGGCCAACATCTTCAAAGTGGCGCAGTACGGAGTAGTCGGGGACTACAAGAAGATATTGCCGCCCTTTACGGCCAAGGTGAAGGAACTTCTGGCCGGATAGGGACAGGCGCTCCCGTTATTTGCTCGGGAGGTAATCGGACTGTGCAAGGCTGCCTGGCTAGTCTTGCACAGTTCTTATTTTGTGGCGAGTGCGCTGTCCGTGCCCGCTGCTGGTGACGCCAACGATATCGACGCCCTCCACTTCAGAGAAGGTCGTCAGATGCTTCTGGGCCAGCCTGCCCAAAGGCTGGGCCAGTATGACCGCACCTGTAGCCGCCAGAACCACCTGAGGCAAGTGGCTCATACCGCTCTTACGCCTCATGCTGAGCATCGAGGCCAACCCTGCCAGCAGGCCGGCCGTCACCAGATTGGTGCCGCAGAGTGGCGAGACCGCCAGATGGTGCTCTCCTCTCTTCAGCCTGGCCAGCCCCTCGTGGGCCGCCTCAGTTACGTCCTCGGTCGACACATCACCAACGACGTGGAATCCGTCCACACTCGCGTGGCCCATCATCCTGGTTCCGGCTCCCAGCTTGGTCATGAGGACTCCTATGGTGGCATGCTCGAGAGCATGGTTCCGGCGTATTGCTGTAACAAAGCTGCTGCTCATTTCCAAAGTCTCCTATTCATGTTCATGTTGTCCGATGCCCCTCCCGAACCCAGCCTCTCCAACAGCGCGCTGCTAAGCGCCCTGGGAACCCCGCCGCAATCTGACATAGGCTACGATCCCCAACACGATTGCGGCGACCACCGCCCAACTCCAGACAGGCACTTCAAGCGCAACAACGGCCAGAGATGTCACGATCACGCCCGCAATGAACACTCCCGCGGCAATCGCCGGAAAGGCGCGCCTGAATTCCATCCCCAGAAGGAAGGCGACGATCGATCCGGTCCATGCGCCGGTTATGGGCAGAGGAACTGCCACGAACAGCGCCAACCCGATGGGGCCGTACCGTTCGGCCAGGCGGCCGCGCCGTCTGGAGCGCTCGAATAGCCATTGCAGAATCCGGTCGAGCAGTCTTATCCGGCTCGCCAGCCTGGAAGCGGGGCCCAGCAATAACAGAATGAAAGGTACGGGTAGTAGGTTTCCTGCGTACGCAACTACGAAAGCGAGCGGCCAAGCAATGTGCTGATCTATTATCGCATACGGTATGGCCGCTCGCAGCTCGCCGATGGGGGCCGTGGCGAGGAAGAATACCTCCAGGAATTCGGCTAATGTCATAAGCGCAGTTCTTCGTGGTTCAGCTTCGGGCAGTCTAACAAGTCGCCATCACGCTGTCAAGCGAACCGGCCCGGGACAGCGCACCCGTAAACCGGCCCGCCAGCTTCCGAAACTTGACCAAACATCGAAAAGCCGGTAAAGTAGTTGGGTTGGCCTGTTCCCCCGGCCTTGAGTTCGGACGGAGCACCGGGGAGAAAACCGAAGCAGAGCACCCCCCCATCCTAAGGCAAAAGGCTGCTGAAACTGCGCCAACAAGACGGGGGATGTGGAAGCACATGTCAAAGGAGGCAGGACAGAATGGACCCGTTTAAGCTCAATATCTACGACCCGGCAGACCATCCCGATGAGTGGACTCCCGAGATGTACCAGAAGCTGGAACAGGCGCGGGACATCATCGAAGAGTGGTGGTTGCCCAATCGTCGGCAGCTGGACCGCCTGGGCGGCGTTCTGGCGATGACCGAGATGTCGGATGTCTACTACGGTATGAACAAGGCCATCATAAATGCCGGGTTCTACGGCAGAACGATCCCCAAGAAGTACGGCGGCCTCGGCTGGAACATGACCGAGTGCGGCCTGCTGTCAGCAGAGATCAGCAAGATGGCACACACTCCAAGATGCGACGATGCGTTCTACTACGGCGAGCCCACAGTCCATATTCTCGAGAACTGGACGCCTGATGAAGACGTCAAGAAGGAGTACTTCAAGCGGACACTGGACGGGGGCTTCTGCACCCTGTGGGCCACCGACCCCGAGTCGGGCGTTGACATGGGCGGCATGCGCGGCAGCGCAAAACTCCAGGGTGATGACTACGTCCTCAACGGACCGAAGTGGTGGATGGCGCAGTGCAGTCCGGGTCCCGTCGGGCTTCAGTGGCACTTCGCATTGCTGAAAACCGACACCACGAAGCGCACCAGCGGCCTCTCGCTGTTTATCGTCAACGACGAGGCGCCCGGCATCATCCGGGGCCGAGAGGGAGACCTCATGGGAGCGAGGTGGGGCTGCGCTCGCTACGAGTTGCTGCTGAAGGACGTCAAGGTCAACAAGAAGTACCTGGCGGCTCCGGAAGGCAAAGGACTGTATGCCATAGTCGACGCCATGAACAAGCATATGGGTAATCAGGCGTTCCAGGCTGTAGGCGTCTGCGAAGCCGCAATAAAGACCGCCGTCGAGTACACCCAGTCCACGATAAGGTGGGACCACCCCATCATCGAATACCAGGGTGTCCACTTCCCCATAGCCGACATGTGGGTGGCCGCTGAGGCCTCCCGCGCCATCACCGCCAAGGCCAACAAGCTCTACGATGCCGGCGATGAAGAGGCCAAGCAAGGGAAGTGGAGCGTCCTCGCTTTCCGGATGGCCGCCCCGTCGGCCATCGACGCCTGCCGCAAAGCCATCGAACTGATGGGCGCGCGCGGGATCGAGAGGGAGGAAGGCTGGCCCATCGAGCTCATGTATCGCGATTCGCTGATCTTCCAGCTGTACCGAACACCTAACATCGACAGGAAGTTCCTGGCATCGTACCTCGTGCGCAGGAGGCTCTAAGCCAGCCTCGGATACCATGCGTTTGAGCTTAAGTGAAGCCCGCTTGCGATGCAGGCGGGCTTCACCATCTGCCAGTCCCAACCCACACTTCCGTTGAAGCTAAGCGCCCGCAGTGCTACAATTGAACTGGAGCAAATTCCCGGCAATCCCTGCCGAACCATCACATCCGCCATCGGAGCAGCCAAGATATGGATGACAGGCCACACAAACTCAATATCGAAGTCACCACGAGATGCAACCTCGAGTGCAGTATCTGCATGAGGCGGGTCTGGAAAGAGGAGTCAGGCGATATGAGCCTGGACACCTTCGAGGCCCTGATACCGGTCTTTTCCGAGATCGAGGCCATCAACATCATCGGCATCGGCGAGCCGTTGCTCAACGAGAACATCTTTGAGATGATCCGGCTCGGTAAAGAGCACCTCCCGCCCGGCGGAGTGTTCAGCCTTACCACAAACGCCACGCTCATCGATGAACAGATTGCAGGCAAGCTGGTGTCCTCAGGAGTCGATGACATCGTCGTCTCGCTTGACGGCGCAACGCGTGAGACTTTCGACCGGATCAGGGACGGGGCCAATTTCGATGAGGTGCTCAAGAGGGTCGACCTGCTGCAGAAGGCCAAAGAAGAGGCCGGCAGCACGACTCCGCGGATCGGACTCGAATTCGTCGCGATGAAGGGGAACGTCTCCGAGTTGCCTGGCATCGTCGACATCGCTGCCGGGCACGGCGCGACCTTCATCATCGTCAGCAACGTGCTGCCTCACACAGCCGAGATGAATGAGGAAATCCTGTATGACTTCAATTCCGACAAGGCCATCGCCATGTTTTGCGAAGTCGAGGCTGAAGCCAAACGCAGGAATCTGGACCTGGCTTTCGAAACTCTGGATGTCGAGAACTACGCCAACGCGCTCTTCGGCGTGCCCCCTCTGAAGGACCGGCTTCGCTCAGCCGCTCCTGAGCGCGGACAAGTGCGCGGATACGATGAGGGAATGGGGCAGAAATTTCAGCTTCTTGACGAAGTAGTGGCCACGGCCAGGGAACAGAAGGTTCTCATGAACCTCAAGAACCTGATGGAGCGGGACGGGGCAGGTGTCGATCGGGTGGCAGGCATATTCGCCGAGGCCAGCGCCAGGGCCGAGAGAAGCGGAATAGCCCTCAACCTGCCGCCGCTCATACCCAACACCGAGAGGGAGTGCGGCTTCATCAAAGACGGGATTGCGTTCATCAGCTGGGATGGACACGTCCGGCCCTGCAATAATCTCTACCACACATACATGTGTTATGTCAACAACCGAGAGAAGAGCATCACCGCCGTCAGTTTCGGAAATGTGCTCCAGCGGGACTTCAGGGAGATTTGGAACTCGGCGGATTACCGCAGTTTTCGCAGGCAGGTGCGGAGGTTCGACTTCGCGCCCTGTGGTGACTGCCCCCACGCTGAAGGTTGCTTCGCGTTGGCGGCACCGGTGTTCCGCAAAGACTGCTACGAATACACTCAGCC
>JAZFSU010000017.1:0-2065 GCA_036446335.1 Dehalococcoidia bacterium
CCGAGGGCCAGGAACAGGAGATCACCACCGCTCTCACCAGGGAAGGCTCCACACTGGGGACTATACCTTATATGTCTCCGGAACAGATTCGTGGCCAAGCGGTAGATACTCAATCGGACATCTTCTCCTTTGGCGTGGTGCTATTTGAGATGCTCACCGGCGTCCATCCTTTCAAGAAAGCTTCGCCTCTGGACACTGCCAGCTCTATTCTGAGAGATGAACTGTCGCCTCTGAGCGACTACGTCCCAGAGCTTCCTGAAGTGCTTCAGCACACTTTGCAGAAGATGCTGGCCAAGCGAGTCGAGGACCGCTGCCAATCGGCTGCAGAAGTGCGGATTGACTTGGAGCAACTAGCCGGTGGGGTTCCATTCATCCCGGGTCGCCTGAGGCTCACTCGGCGACAAATGCTGGTGCTAACCGTTCTCACCCTAGTCGCAGCGTTGACAACTCTTGTTGGCTTGGATGTAGGCGGATGGCGTGGTTGGCTGGCACGGCTCGTGGGCATAGACGGCCCGGCACGGATTACATCCCTGGCAGTGTTGCCACTCGAGAACGTTTCAGGAGATCCGGATCAAGACTACCTCGCCGACGGGATGACCGAGGCGCTGATTACTGCCCTCGGCCAGATCGGGGCTCTGCGGGTGATTTCGAGGACTTCGGTAATGCGGTTCAAGGGGATGAATAGACCCTTGGCAGAGATTGCACAGGAGTTGAATGTAGGCGCAGTGGTTGAAGGATCGGTCCAACGTGTTGGGCAGGAAGCGGGAGTCACCGTGCGCCTGATTCACGCGACCACGGAGGAGCTACTCTGGTCTCAGGGATACCAGCGCGATCTCAGCGACCTGCTCACGCTGCAGAGCCAAGTGGCACAAGCTATCGCTCGGCAAGTCGAGGTTGCAGTAACGCCTGAAGAAGAAGCGCGGCTGACGGCGATACGCAAGGTCAACCAAGAGTCTTATGAGGCCTATCTCAGAGGGACGTATTACCTGAACAAGTACACACCGGAAGGGATCGAACGAGGACTGGCACATCTCCAACAGGCAATAGACATAGACCCGGCGAACTCCTTAGCCTATGCTGGATTGGCGGCTGCTTATAGCGACATCGCTCACATGCCTGCGCCCTTCCAAGATGCCTTCCCACGAGCCAGAGCCTTAGCACTCAGGGCGTTGAGCCTGGACGACACATTGGCAGAAGCCCACCTGGCTATGGGTGAAGTCAAACTCTACTATGAATGGGACGTGGCAGGTGCTGAACCGTACTTGCTGCGTGCCTTGGAGCTTGAACCCAATCTTGCCCGCGCTCAGGCCCACTACGGGTGGTATCTCGATGTCGTCGGACGCTTGGATGAAGCTGAGATGAGACTGAAACGGGCCGTGGAACTTGATCCGTTCTTTCCGATCTACACCGCGTGGCTGGGGTGGTGGTACTGGTGGGGTGCAGGACGATACGATGAGGCAATAGAGGAAGCGCAGAGGTCGCTCGAAATAGACCCCGAATTGCTCCAGGGCCTGTTGGTTCTGGGAGGTGCCTATGCCGAAAAGGGGATGTATGAGGAGGCCATTGCGGCGCACCAAAAATTGGCCGAGACCACCCCTCTTGCGAGAGGGGCTCTTGGGCATACTTATGCACTGGCCGGCCGGAGGGATGAGGCAGCGAGAATAGCAGCTGAGTTGGAGGAAAGCGCACCAACCCTCATCGCTTACTGGGATCTAGCCCAAATCTACACTACTCTGGGTGATAAGGATCAGGCATTTCGATGGCTGGAAAAAGTTTACGAGTCCCGCCATATCTTCTTTCCCTGGCTCAAGAAAGTTCCCGCTTTCAGACCTCTACAGGACGACCCCCGCTTTGATGACCTGATGCGCCGAGCGGGACTGGAACCTTAAAGGATGATGACCTGAGTGAAACCAGAAGCGAACTTCTCGCGGTAGTCGTCCTCAACTGGTTTGAAGAACTAATGAGACTAGTCCCAACCAACTGACATGATCGGCAACACTCTCTCTCACTACAAGATCATCGAAAAGCTGGGCCAAGGAGGTCAGGGCGAAGTCTACCTCGCTGA
>JAZFSU010000018.1:0-9517 GCA_036446335.1 Dehalococcoidia bacterium
ATCATAGGGTACGAGAAGGTCCGTTCCCGGAATGTCTCCATCATGCGGAATGTGCACGTTCACGAGAACGAAGTCTCGATCCTCAATCATTACATCGACTTGCGCGGACGTGACGCTGCGATAGGATCCAACACTATCCTCCCCGTCCGTGCCCTGCGGTGTTGTATCGTTTGCACTGCTGCAGGCAAGCGACACAACTGCCCCCAGTATCAGCAGGCCTAGACCAAGCACCAGCATTTTGCGATTCATTCTTCTATACCTCCACATGTCTGCGCTACGGGGTCACACAATTGCCTCGCGACTCCCGGCGTTGTTGCCACAAGGTACCGCGCGATTCACGCTAACAGGCAACGGAAAGCGCGGGTGAAGGGTCTGCACGAGCTTCTCTGGGGCAGCATCGAAGGCTCCCTTGCAGCCAGGAGCGCGGTGGTAGTAGGTCTTGCCCTTGTTTACAGAGGCTATGGCTGTGGCCCCCTCATCGACTTTCGTGCCACAAACCAGAACATTGATCACTCTCTCTACACTTTATTTCTAGTATACGTTGTTTTGATGCGTAATGTCTATTGCTGTACTACCCAAAACAGCATACCCGTTTTTTCCTACTTGACCTCCATGGGACGCGAACCTGCCGACTTCTTTTCTCGGGCCCATGATTGCCAATCGGTAGCGGCCCCTGGCCTCATCATCTCGGCCCCCTATTGCAGAGTCCCCAGCCTTCGGAGTTCACGCGGTTCAAAAGGCGCCAGTCTGATGTAGGCCAGGCTGGCTACCACACATCCATCATCCCGCTCGAGCCGCCGTGCATCATGCCACCGTCCATGTGATCTCCCATTCGGCCCCAGTCGCCGGGAGAGGCTTGGGCATCTTGGCCGGAGTCGTCGTTGCCGTACCCGTGGCAAGGCATGTCGCCGAAGTACTCGCCGTGGGCCTCTTCGGCAGCTTCAGCCATTGTCTCCCAATCGCCATCCTCACACGCTTCGTACATGGCCTCCCACGACTCTTGGTCAGCCGGTGGACCTTCCCCATCCTCGCCACCGAGGGCGAGCACCGGCACAGCAATGGCTGTGGCCAGGATCGCCATGGCCAATCCGATTAGCAGGTTCCTCTTCATCTCAGTCTCCTTGCTTGCGTTTGATTGTATCGTCAGGTCTTCAGCCGGTTGGCTGTTCGCGGTTTCCTACTGGCCGGCCACCTCCCTCCCTATGGTCAGACGTATCAGGGCCGTGTTCCTTGCCTTCGTAGCGGGCGATGATTGAGCTAGTGGCATCCTCGTGAATGGTGACCTACATCGTCCGGTTATTGCTCGGGGCTTTCCTTTCTGTCTTCTTGGCGGGGGTCTGCGTGGTCGCCCATGCCGCAGCAAGATCCGCTGCCGCGTCCGCTGCGGAGCACCAACAGGAAGAGAAGCCCCAAGAATATCCAAGTGCCGTACGCCTGCAGGAACTCGACCATTTCCGTCTCCTCTTCATCCCCTCTACTTCAGATTCTACCGGACGAGGCTTAGACCCAGATTAGTGATCGGTAAGCCTTGGGTTAGAGTCGCGCTGGCTCACTCTCTGCTGCTGCGCGGCCGGGCGTGGCAAGAGCATCGGCACGCGGCGTGTGTAGGCCACGTG
This sequence comes from Dehalococcoidia bacterium, assembly GCA_036446335.1. Lineage (GTDB taxonomy): Bacteria > Chloroflexota > Dehalococcoidia > SZUA-161 > SZUA-161 > JAZFSU01. Next base: position 1,617 of record JAZFSU010000018.1, read on the forward strand.
GTTGGTGCCAAACGCTCTCTCCATTTCACGTTCTTCTCTTCGCGCCAGGCGGTAGTGCATCAACATCAAGATAGGCCACATAGCTACCGTGATAATCGTTGGTCACTGGATCATGAAGCCGGCTGCTATTAGAAACAGAGCGGAGCACTGCAGGTGCCTGATCAGACTATAGAGCCCCGAAGCAACTGTTTCGCCTCTGGCCCTATGTATTTACCACCAGCCGACACCCATGTTCCCGATGCTACTCACTGGCATCACTAAAAGCCCAGACAAGCGTGGAACCGCCGGACAGAGCCACCCATCGCGGATGGGTCACGCTCCCTCAAATTTCTCCATGAATTACTTCAACCACTCTGGTGCATTTTCCACTCTGGACTTCGAGCACTATCATGTGGCCAGCTTGGCATGCCATCATCATCCCCAGGAGGGAGACTCCCTCCCCCAATTGGGCACCATTGAAGTTGAGAATGACGTCTCCGACCTCTATCCCTGCCCGGTACGAAGGGCTGCCCGGAGTCACTTCGGTAACCAAAGCGCCTGAATCGACTTCCAGACCGTAGTACTCTGACACGCTCTGGGTCACTGGCAGATACGTGATCCCGAGATCTACGGCTGTGGCAGTCTGCGGTACCTGTCCTGGAGGTGTGTCGTCTCCTGATCGCCAGCCCACTAGAGAGTACGCCAGCAGAACTGCCAAGGCGATCGCAACTCCTGCGGCCGCAAGCGCCGCTCTCCCTTTCGTTACCACTTGTTCACCGCCATAGAGACGAAGAAGGCATCCCGAATATCATGACTGGCCCCCTGTATTCAGGATGCCTCAGTTTGCTTAGACCATGCTTAGGGCTTGGTTAGAACATGCTCAGATTCTCAGCCATACGCTAAATGTGCTGCCTTTGCCGGGCTCGCTGGCCACGGTTACCTTGCCACGGTGCTGCTCGGCTATGGCCTTGACTATGGCCAATCCCAGGCCGCTCCCCTTGCTGGAACGAGACCGGCCTTTGTCAACCTTATAGAAGCGCTCGAAGAGGTGAGCCAGGTGCTCACGCGGGATCCCTATGCCGCTGTCCGTAACGTCGAGCCGCGCCCAGCCATCATGAGTATACAGGGACAGGGTAATAGTGCCCTCCTCAGGAGTATACTTGATGGCATTATCTATGAGGTTTCCCAGGAGTCTCTTCAGCCTGTGGGTATCTCCAGTTACACATATGTCCTCCTGAGGCCCTGCAGAAAGCTTGCGATTTCCCGCCAGCTGTTGCCCCCGCTCCAAACCTTCCAGAAGTATCTCTCGGAGAGAGACCGTATCTCGCCGCTCCGTCTGTCCTGACTCGACCTCGGCTAGAAGCAGCAGGTCGTCCACTGTCTTGGTCATCCTGTGGGTCTCTGACTCCATTGCCCTCAGCGCTTCCCTGCGGTCCTCCTCGCCAAGGTCTCGCTTCAGCAAGTCAAGGTTTCCCCGCAGTACCGTCAGAGGGGTTCTCAGATCGTGGGACGCATCGCCGATGAAGTGCTTTTGAGATTCGAAGACTGTATCAAGTCGCTCGATCATGTGATCAAACGTTGTGGCCAGCTCGCCGATCTCATCCGCCGGGCCTTGGTAGCCAACTCGTTGGGTGAGATCCGAACTTGATCCTATGCGCTGTGCTGTCTTCGTGATGCTTGCCACAGGGGCAAGTGCCTTTCGCACCACAATTCCGCCTGACGCGATGGCCAGCGCCAGGGCTGCTAGTATGCCTCCCATGAGAGCCCATCTCACTTGGCTCATAGTGGCATCAACGTGTTTCAGCGATTGGGCTACTTCAAGAACGAGAACTTCGCTCTGGAGGAACAATGGTGAGAGCATGACACGAACCCGGGCACCCTCACCGGCGGCCAGTGTCTTGATGGCCACATCGCCCGCAAACCCTCGCTCAACCAGCGAGGGATCGACGGGTAGTTGTTGCGGGCCAAGGTTGTCCGATTTGACCACGATGTTGCCATCTCTGTCTATCAGTTGGATGTAGATTCCGGGAGAAGCGAACTCGTTCACCGGTGGCAGGCTGTCATGAATGACCTCATAGTCCAGTGGCTCCGGGATCTGTTCCGGCTTGAGCGTGCCATGTACGCGGGCAGAGGAGACTCTCAGGTTGTCATCGACTTCGTTTCCGAGAGACCGCTGCAGCAACGTGTGGATCACTGCGCCGGAGAGGACAATGGCTATGCAGAGTATCAGGGAGAACCAGAGGGTCAAACGCCAGCGAATTGGCAAGTGCCTACTCCTTGAGCACGTAGCCCACACTGCGCACAGTGTGGATCAGCCTGGGTTTGCCGCCCGCCTCCAACTTGGAGCGCAGGTAGCTGATGTAGACCTCTATTACGTTTGACTCGCCGCCAAAATCGTATCGCCACACGTTTTCGTATATCTTCTCCCTCTTCAGCACCTGGCGAGGATGGCGCAGGAGAAACTCAAGCAGGTCGAACTCCAGGGCGGTAAGCTCCATGACTTCGTTTCCGCGAGTGACCTCCCGGGTCGCTGTATCCAGCGACAGATCGCTGAACCTGAGGACTTCCCCGTCACTTGGTTGTCGGCGTCTCAAGAGCGCCCTGACTCTCGCTAGAAGTTCATCGAAGTCAAAGGGTTTGACCAGGTAGTCGTCCGCGCCGCTTTCAAGCCCCTCGACTTTGTCATGCACGGTGCCTTTCGCGGTAAGCATCAGAATGGGGACGTCGCCCGCCCGGCGCAGGCGTCTGCTCACTTCCAAGCCGTCAATGCCCGGCATCATGACGTCGAGAATCACCAGGTCGGGCTCGACGTCGCGAGCCTTGGCGAGAGCCTCTTCACCATCAGCTGCCGTATCCACCGTATAGCCCTCATATGTCAGACCACGTTTCACAAGGCTGGCGATCTCAGGATCATCGTCCACAACCAGAATTTGCATACCGTGCTCCTTCGCTCATGCTGTGGCTGAGTTGCCCTCCATGATAGGTGCCAGACACGGTCAAGTCAACATGGGAGCGCATTGGCCGAGTGTGCGGACGAAGCCGTGCGGAGCCATCTGCTTCCGGGGTGTCGTGTTGAGACGAGGATCACATGGGCCGGCGGTTTGCGTTTCGGTGTCCCCTGGGTCGGACAGTGTCGATTGGACAGGCATGCAATGAGCCGGTCCAGGGACCGTCAAGGTCAGTCGATGGTCTCTCTCCTGCCGTTCTTCATTCGATACCGTCCCAGGTAGCCCGCTTCCACGAAGGTCTGCCCAAAACTTGGCGCGCTGGCCAGTTCAATGTAGCTGGCCTGTGCCGCGATGGTCTGCGCCTCATCTCGCCTTGGCAAGGAGAGGAGGGCCATTCTGGCCCCTGTGCCAGCGGCGTTTCCCACTTGGCGGAAGCGGTCCAGTGGTATCGGAGGCAGCATGCCGATTTCTATCGCGCTTGAGACATTGATGTAGGTGCCGAACGCCCCGGCGATTATCACCTGATTGATCTCGTCTTCAGAGCAATCTCTGGCTTCGAGGAGCGTCTCGATGCCGGTGCGAATCGCAGCTTTGGCCAGTTGCAGCTCGCGGACGTCGCTCTGGGTGAAGAAAACGCTTGTGCTGCCGTCCTCTTCTCGGTCACCAACGAGGACGAAGTGGCGGTGGCTTCCACGGGTACTAACGCGAGCGTGATCCTTGGCCATTCGGCCACCTTGGTCGACGACCCCGGCCAGATAGAGCTGGGCCAGAGCATCGAGCGCGCCTGACCCGCAAATACCTACCGGCGGCGCATCATCAATGGTCTGATACCAGACACGATCGGCTGTTATCTCCACTCGCTCGATGGCCCCGCTGGCAGCCCTCATGCCATGGACGATGTGGTAGCCCTCGAATGCAGGGCCGGAGGCGCAGGATATGGAGGTTATCTTGCCATCCGCGATGAGGGACACCTCGGTGTTTGTCCCGATATCGAGCGCTAGGGTGATCTCTTTGGCTGGCTCTGCGTCTATCGCCAGCAGCATAGCGACATGATCCGCACCGATGAAACCGGCGATATTGGGCAGCAGGTGCACGTAGGCCCCCGGCGCCATACTCACACCCAGGTCGCGCGCCTTGACGTCCAGAGCGCCTCTTGCGGCAGGCACGTATGGGGAGACCGCAAGTTGTCTGACCGGCAGACCGAGCAGCAGGTGATGCATGGCGGTATTGCCCACCGCAACGGCCTCCACTACCTCCTCTGCGTCAGCGCCAATCGAAGCACACAGGTCAGATGCCAGACCACTGATTGCTTCAACTACCGCTTTCTGCAGTTGCTTGCCCCCATAAGGTGAATTCACAGCGTGATTGATGCGAGTGATGATGTCCTCTCCACAGCTTATCTGGGGATTCATGGTTCCTTGAGCGGCTAGAGTGCGGCCATCGCTCAAGTCAACCAGGTAGCCTGCGATCTTGGTGGTGCCCAAGTCTATGGCCAATCCGAGTTGGCGGCTAGGCCAGGGCCCCAAGGCCACCACCTCATTCTGGCGAACCGATGCCCGGCATCGCCATTTCCAGGATCGCAGGTGGGGCGACAGTGTGCGCATCACGTCAACGTCGGCTTTGTCGCACTCTAACTGGTGCTGATCGTTCAGCGCATCCAGCAACCTGTCAGTGTCGGCCTGCAGGTCAGTCATGGACGGGGCTGACATTGCCACTTCGCAGGCCCGAACCGGTGGCTGTAGGTGCACCTCCTTCTCCAATCCCTCTACCTGAATCCGCTGTACCGTAGACATCGAGTCCGGGGGCACGTTTAGTCTGCAATCGCTGGCTGGATAGGTCTGGCAGGCAAGCCGCCACCCGTCTTCGAGTTGGTGAGACGGGAGTTCTCGTCTCTCACCTGATGTTGGCTCTGAGACAGTTCCGCTCAAGACCTGTATCTTGCACGACTGGCAAGTGCCCTGGCCGCCACATACGCTATTGATGCCAATGCCGAGCCGGCGAGCGCAAGCCAGCAGTGACTCGTCGCCCCGGCACTCCCCTCTTCGACCTACAGGCTCGAAATCAACATTGTATACTTCCATGGCTCTCCCAGTGTATTGCTCGCTCTGACAATATATTGCGCGCAACGCTCGGTGGTCGTCAATGCCCGGCCGGGCGAGCCCGCGTCTTCCGGCAGCGCGTGCTTCGACGGCGGGAACGTGCGCCAGTGTCGGGGCAGGCAGATTCGTACCAGGGATCTGAGAGGCTACACACCCATCCTGCATCGCGGTAGTATGGCTCCAGAGGCGGCAGAATGATTCGGGTCAGGTCAGTCCCTTGTTAAGTTAGTATAACAAAAGTTGACTTTGGTGAATAAAGGTGGTATTTTCTCCCCAAAATGGGAGCAGTTGGCCTATGATGAACGTAACGGTGCAGCAGACGCTCAGGGAAGCTGGAATCCAACCCACCATCCCGGATGAGATCAAACAGTTCCTGATCCGCCACAGCTATCGAACAGGCAGCCAAGACTGCGAGTCAGCATGGATGCACATCGCTGCGTGCGAGGAGTGCTGCGCCAGGCTGTATCTCGTTGCAGTCATGCCCGAACTGGCGGGTCAGGAATGCTGGTGGCAGTCACCGGAGCTGTCGGTGTAGCTTCGCCGACTGAACCCAAATCATCGGTTCCTGTGGTTTCTCCGTCTGATCATGGGATTGCTGCTGGCTGGCTCCCGTCGACGTAGTGCTGCAAGTCCTCCAGGTCCTGTTCCGGATACCCCATCTTCGTGGCGAACTCCTCCACATCTTTGGGACTGAATCTTCTATCACGTCGGCGGCCAACCCGGCGACATCTCAAGGAACCGTGGTCAGCCCAGTTCCTCACCGTGTTCTCATGTACGTGCAGGATAGAAGCCACCTCTTTCATTCTCAACATCGTGTCTACCGGAGCGTCTGATCCGTCGCTCGATATCCGACCTCTTTCTGTGGCCAGCTTCCAAATATCCTCAAGCGAGAATCTCCTGTCGCCGCGAACACCGAATCTGAACGAGCTTACCCTGCCTTCTTTGCTCCATCTCCTCAGTGTGTTGCTGTGGACATCCAGGATTCTGGCAGCCTTTCTCAGAGTCAGCTTCGGGCCAAGCTTGGAAGCATCCACGTAGGCAGTCAAGTAGTGCTTGTAAGCCTCGATGACTCCGGCATACGCTTCGGTGGTTTGTCTCTTCAATGCTTCGGAGTCAGCTTCCAGGGTGGGGAATATGGTCTGTTCCAGGAACTTGAGGACGTGTTGAGGTAGATAGGTCCTCTCACGCCCACGCCTGCCTCTCTTGTGCTCTATCAGGCCTTTGTCGCTCCATCTCCTCAGTGTGTTGCGGTGAACACCCAGGAGATCGGCAGCCTTTTTGACGGTCAGCTTGGACCCCAACTTCGAGGCGTCGACGTAGGCTCTGAGATAGGCGGCATAGGCTTCGAGAGCCTTGCGATAGGCCTCGGTTATCGAGGGGTCTCCGCTCTTGGGGGCACGCGGATCAGCATGGGGGCTTGTCGGATGCGTCCTCCCGGTCGTGGGTGGCCCTTCTCGCGCATTCATGTAACCCAGGGTCTCCTATGCCAGCTCGCTATCAGTCGATTCTCGTCCGCCCTGTGCGGGCAACGATGATACCCCCATTGCGCCTGGCAGTCAAACCCACTTACAGAGGCGCAGGGCTGCCAAAACATTATTGCCTGAGGCAGGGGCATCTAAGACCCGTGCCCAGGATTTTCTGAGCGGAACGACTGGAATCGATCCGGGGAAGAAGTAGGGCTCTCAATCGGGATCCAGGAATGAGGCTTGGCGTCGGAGGGAGTGCCTTCACTTCTTGAGTCGTTGGCAGCCCACTAGCGAATGGCCTGGTTTGGATAGGGTTCTGTTTCAAGCGGCAGAGCCGGCCCGCGATGCGAAACGATGTTGCTGAAGTACGAAGACAGTCTTGTCCTGGCAACCAGCAGAACAAGGACGGAAGTCGCCAGTATGCTCATCAGGACCACACCGTATGTAAGATTCTCGATCAACGTGCCTCCTGGTATCCCTCGCTGTAGCGGGATAGAGGCCAAGACCACTGCTGTCAAACCTCTTGGGATCATGATCGCCATAATCGAAGCATCTCTCGCCGGAATCGACTTGTTGACGGAGACCTTCACAGCAAGGACACGAAGAATCAGGGCCACAATTGTGAACATGAGTCCCAGTATCATAAGCCACGGACTGATCAATTCGAGGGAGATCCCCAGGTAGACGAAGAAGAAAGTCTTCAGCAAGAAGGCGACCTCACCAAAGAAGACCTTCTCCATTTCGGTAAGACCTACGTATCGACTGCCATCGTTCTCTTTGAAGAACAGGGAATGTATCGGCTCGATGTTCCCGATGGTTATGCCGAAGGCTAGCGCAGCTATGGCACCGTTGAACCCCAGTATCTCCGCGATTCCAAAGACCACAAAGACGAAAGCCGGGGTCGTGAACATGGTGTTCTTTGCCGCATGCATCCTGTGATGCAGCGTTGACCAGATAACAGCCCCGATTATGCCAAGAAAAAGCGCCACGACGAAGGAGGCCAGTAGATTGCCGGCAACGGAGACTGCTTGAAACTGCCCCATCTCGTAAGTCTCAATGAGGGCAATCGTAATGATGATACTGAGGACAGCGCTCACCGATGATTCCACCGACAGGAGAGTCTGGCTCTCTTCCTCCAGCCCGAGTTGCCTGGCGAGGGGAATGACTATTGCCTCTGAGGTAGACGCGACTGACCTGCCCCCCGAGAATTGGTCCAGGTGAAATGTTAGACTTGGATCGATTTGGAGAGGGGGTTCTTGATGAGCAGGAGGGCGTTTTGCGCCGGAGCAGATCATCAACAAGCTGCGCGAGGCCGAAGTCTTGTTGAGCCAGGGGGGCACAGTAGGAGAGGCGAGCAGGAGGATAGAGGTCACAGAGCAGACCTACTATCGCTGGCGACATAGATTGAT
>JAZFSU010000019.1:0-3432 GCA_036446335.1 Dehalococcoidia bacterium
TCAGAACGGCTTCGTCGGATCGCAGGTTCGGCCGAGTGAAGGACGGTCGCCCGCCAGCGTCTGGAAGGTGACGGAGCCACATCCCTGGCCAGAGGAGCGCGTTCGGGACTTGCTGCCTCGGGCTCTGCCCCCTCGAATCCCCGGTCATCCGCCCGCTATCAGCGGGACCACCGCCACCTTGTCACCCTTGCGCAGTTTCTTGTCCCCTATCTCGTCAGGACGGAAGACTTCTCCCCCGATCTCCAGCAGCACGGGAGCCGAAGAGAGCTGGAGTTCCGTCATCAACTCATCGACCGTCTTGTCCTCCGCGACCTCGATCTCCCTTTTCATGCTCATCAGCTTGGAGATGGCGCTTCTCATCCTGGCTCGAGCCTCATCGGTCGTGCCCGGCGTTTCGGGCGCTTTCTGATCGTCGTTCACTTGTGTCATCTCCCTCCGGGCCTACTTGCCCCCGGTCACGAAGACCGCTGGCTTGAGGCGGATCAGCCTCCGACAGTAGTCCGAGCCAGTTGCGAGCGGGCTGTCCAGCAACTCCACCTGCACTGGGTGCTTGACCACTTTCTCGAACATGGTCTTGTTGAAGTAATTCCCGCAGAGGCACCAGTGCGGCGTCGGCTCCAGTTGCCCCGTGGTTATCACCGGGCACATGCATTCGCCTTTGACATCGGGGAAGAAGTCATAGTGAATGATGTCGCCCTTCCTTTCCAGCTTCCTCTTCTCCGGAAAGGCCTTCATCAGGTCCGCTATGAAGGTGTCTATGTCGGTGTCGGTATTGAGGTTCGCGAAGGGCATAAACAGCGAGTTGCACATTTCGCCTGTGCACTGGAGGCACTTCTCCCTCTCAGTCTCGTCGAAGTCGGGCTGGAAGATTCGCTTGAAGACCTCGCCTTTCTGCACTCCGGCGAACTCTTTGAGCAGCGGGGCGAACACGGCCTCGATCTGTTCCTCGCTAGACGTCTCTTCGGGCATTATCTCCTCCTGGAGCTACGCGGGCTGCGTTCCCCACGTAGCGATCTGAATAGCCTGCGGGTCCGCGGGCCCGCACTGTCTGGCCGGCACCCTCGCCGGGCGAAAGGGGTCCGTCACTCCGCTGACTTGTCGCTGGCCGACGGATTCAAGTGTACCTTGTATCGACACGATTGCAGGCCCGAATGTAGACTGCCGAGCAACTCTACGCTGGCAGCCGGCTTCTGGGTGTAGGCCTCCAGGAAACCTGCCCCCGTGTTTGCCGAGCAGAAGCAAAGCTCGGGGAATGGCTCCACCATCCCCAGCTGGATCAGGGGGCACTGGCACACAGGCTTGCCCTGCGCGTCTCGCGGAGGGTGATAGTCAACCTCGACCGTGTCGCCTGTCCATTCGATGGTCCTCGGGCCCAGCGGTGGGTCCAACTCCGTCATGTGTTTCAGGTACTCCTCGCGGGTCATGTCCGGCCTTATTCCGCACACCTCCACGGCCATCGGGGCGCAGGCGTCCGACATGCCTTTCAGGATGCGATTCCTGTATTCCGGCGGCAGCTCTCTCGCCGCCTTGAGGGCTCCCGCCATCACGCGCGGCAGCCATTCCTTGTAGATGAGCTCCTTGATCTCCGGCGGCATCTCTTGTGCCGTTCTGTAGTTGAACTCCTTTGACTCGAGTGACTCTTGAGCCATGTCTTCCTCCTCGGCAACTCGGTTCAACCCAAAAGGCCAAAGCCATCCAAAGAAACGTATCCCCGGATTCTCACGACTCGAATGATATCACCGAAAACGACAGCTTTGCCCGCGTGCTTGACTGCATCTAGTCCTTGGGGGCTGTGACAAAGGCGGACGGCTTGAGGTGTATCAGGAAGCGGCACTCGTCTTCACCGTTCACCTGCGGGCTGCCCAGCGTCTCCACCGATTCCACCTTCACATCGGTGTACTCCTCAATATAGCTCCTCACACTGTTCGCCGAGCAGGCACAAAGCTCCGGTCTGCCCTTCATCCAGCCGTACATGGCGAGGGGGCACTGGCATATCGCTTTTCCCTTGTCGTCTTTGGGAGGGACATAGGTCCAGTGGACGACATCGCCTATCTGTGTGATCTTCCTGGGCCCGAAAGGAGGCTCCAGCTCGGCCATGTGCTTCTTGTAGTCCTCCCAGCTCATCCCGGGCTGGCACTGCAGCACCATCTTTGCCTGGTCACTGCAGGCCTTGGACATCTTCTTCAGGACCTTGTCTCTGTGCTCGGTCGGCAGCTCGCCGATCCCGTCGTACGCTGCGTCCACGATCTTGTACAGCCAGCCGTGAAGCAACTCCATTATCTTCGGGTCCATTTCCAGGTAGGACTGGTCTATATCGGGTTTCAGTTCCGGCGGCAGTTCTTCGGGCATGTTCTTTCTCCTTCCTTGCCTCGAGCGGCGATCTGCTCCCTACTCTTTCCCCCATTCGACCTCGGGCATGGCCACCATTCTGACCTCTTCGGCGGCTCCTTCCTCCTGCAGGAACGGAGTGCGCAGGGGAGAGAACGGGGCCAGACCGTAGAGGAATCTATATACCACCTTGGGACGCCACTTCCCGGCCTTGGCCTCCCATTCCTTGTTCCTCGGGTCTTTCAGGGAGGCGTCGCGTATCGCGACCCATTCGCTGTGTATGTTGCCGGCCGTCCAGATGTTGATAACCTCGCCGCTGCCGGCGGTCCCGGCCACCGCGTGATAGCATCCCACCAGCTTCATGCCCCAGTCTTGTGCCATCGGTATCCGCTCTTTCTCGATGGCTTCAATGTACTCGTCAACCTTCCCCGGCACGACCCGAGCCATCGTGTGCAGGTATATGGTGGCCTTGTAGTCCCCGTCCTTCAGTTGGGCCAGAGTCGGCGAGAATGGCGCGGGCTCCAACACTTTGCCTACCCAGTCAGTTCGATAGTCGACCGCCTCTCGCATCCAGACCTTGGCGAGCGGGTCCTTGTCGTGGAACTCCTGCATCCGATCGAAGGCTGCCCAGTCGTCCAGTTCCCACAGGGCGATGTTCTCGTTGTAATGAATCCCCATCAGAAACATCCCGACGAGGCGCTGTCCATTCTGTTGCGCCTCCGGGAGGTAGTCGGTGGCCATCACCTTCCAGAACTCTTCCTGGGCCCTTGAGATTATGGTTATGCTTTCGTACAGGTAGAGCATCTCAATTCCTCCGAATGGCGGGGATTCCGGTCTCTCCCTGCCATGGCCTGGCTCTCAGTGAAGCAAAGAGTAGGGCGCGGGGATCAAGAACTTGTAGCTCCATTCGGCGCACAGTTCCGATACTTTCTTCATCCACCGCTGTGATTCCGGCTCCTTGAGCTGTGCCTCCCGTATCTGGCCCCAGTGCGCCCAGTTCTTGAGCGACCACAGGCTGGTGATCTGTCCCGACTCCCCGCACGCCCCGAACCACCTGTAGCAGCCAGCCAGCTTCATTCCACGCTTCTCTTCCAGGGGGACCAG
>JAZFSU010000020.1:0-7467 GCA_036446335.1 Dehalococcoidia bacterium
AGGAGGAAAGGTTCTGCGACCTGAGGCTGCAACAGGCTCTTGATGCAGGCGCAGACGTGCTCGCGGTAGCATGCCCGTACTGCATGCTCATGTTTGACGATAGCCTCTTGAGTATGGGAAAAGAGGGGCAAATCGAGATCATGGACATCTCCGAACTGGTGCTACAGGCCATATAGGGGCGAGATACACGGATCTATCACATCCAGTGCAGAATGATTGCCCGACATCTCGAGCCTGGAGTCCCAGTTGCCGGGCCTACAACGGCATGGCGATTCGCATCGAGCTCAACGTTCTAAAGGAACGACCAACCTGGAGAGAAAGCAGGCTTGGTGTACACTGTACCAGGTCGGGATCGTGCGGACATCCGAGCGCTTGACAATGGGTGTATAATCGATATAGACGGTCTAGATAGTGCATTACTCCCCATTTTGGTTTCGGCGCGGGGCCATGACGGCAGTGGTTCTTCCCATCAAACTCTGGTGTGAACTGGCACTATCATTGTCGAGGGCTCGTACATTGGCGACGTGCAGGCGGAAGTGCGGACTCGTTTGGATGGGCATCTGCTCAACGGGGCGGATCGTCGGTTCGTGAGGTGGTCAAGCGTACCGCCGTGCCGCCGCTTGGGCCGCATACGTTTTCTATTCCATCCATCTGGTGCTGGTTTTCTCTGGCATTGCCTACTTCCCATACTCCAAACTCGCCCATCTCCTGTACCGGGGGTTGGCCGTGATGTGTGCTGACTATGGGGTGCAGGCTGCGGGCTTAGCGGACGGCGAACGCTCATGGAGCGGAGCAGCCTAGGATGGAACTTGGGTCGATTGAGGTCTTCTTCATACTCCTGGGGGGCAGCACAATCATAGGCATTGTTGCCGTCCGTGGTGGGGGGGGGGGTGGGGTCGTGTTCACGCCGCTGATGATGGGCTTCACGTCGATAGACTCCTTCATCATCAGGGCGACGGGCCTCCTGGTCGCCATGGCCGGGTCCCTTGTATCAGCTCGCCCCTTTCTGATGAGGGGACTCGCAAACATGCGACTGCTGCTGATGGCGGCGGTTCCCTACTCTATCTTCGGGGTGATAGGTGCCCTGCTGGCTGGCTATGTAAAGGAAACAGCGGGTGACACCGGTGAGGCGATAATAAGGCTTACACTGGGCATACTGGTGATAGGCATCGCCGCGCTGATACTCTTCGGTGGCAAGAGGCTGGAGTATCCAGAGGTAAGGAACGTTGACGGGATTACGGAGAGGCTGGCCCTGGCAACGTCCTACTATGAGCAATCGTTGGACAAGGTTGTCAGCTACAGGGTCGCGAGGGCGCCCGTCGGAATTCTGCTGCTTTGCTTCGTCGGGCTGGTCTCTGGGCTGTTTGGCCTGGGAGCCGGCTGGGCTATGGTCCCGGTTTTCAACTTGGTGATGCTGGCCCCGCTCAAGGTGGCGGCTGCATCGAGCAAGGTCTTGATCGGCATCGGCGACACCGCCGCTATCTGGCCCTACGTGATGGATGGAGGAATATTCGTACTGTTCGCGGTGCCTTGCGTGATCGGGCTGGTCATCGGGACCATAATAGGCACAAAGATAATGCTTCGGGTAAAGGCGGGGTTCGTGCGCTGGCTCATTATCGCAATAATGTTCGGTTCGGGAGTGAAGCTGGTTGTGGACGGCATCGACAGGCTGAGCTGAAGGCAGGTGAAGCGCGATGGATACTCAAGAAGCACCGAAGCCTCCTGTGGCAGGCGTTATTTACGGGAAGATCTGCTACTGGATCGTCATGCTCGGAATCCTGGTTGCCGTCGTTGGCATGATAATGTACTTCGCCTCTGACGGCCACATGGACAAGGCACAGTTTCTTGACCTTCTCTGGGATGGAGAGGAGGCCGAGGTCATTTGGGAGACCGCCACGATTGATGGCGAGGTTCCGGAGGGGCACTGGTACTTAAGAGCGCTGTCCCATGGTGACGTCATTGCGATGCTAGGCATAGCCATCATCTGCTTTGCTGCGGTGATTGGCATGTGGGGAGCGCTAGTGGGGACAGTGCGTAGCGGGGAGAGAATGTATGCCCTGTTTGCGCTGATAGTGGCGTGCATCCTGACCGCCAGCGCCGTAGGCGTGCTGAAGATTCACTGAGGTTCTTCCTACCCGCTGCCAGAAGCGCCTGCATCACCCCCCATTCATGAACAACGCCGTATCCTGCCGGGGGAAGATGGTCTCGATCGCGTCGTAGTCGCAGACCGTTATTGCTCCCCTCCTGCGGCCTTTTGTCGTTTGCAGGCGGGCGGACATTGTTCACTGATCCTACGACGCTGCAGAAGTGGGTGATTGGACTCCAACAAGCATAGGGGAACGAGGTGCGATATGGAGTCTGCGGTCTTTGGCCGGTGGCATACGGGGAGTCACGCGAGGCGGTTGGGCGGACGCTCTGGACGGCGACGGGCCACTAGTCGGTGGGAGGATGAATCCAGGTTGAAGACTCTAATTCCGATACAGCCAGTTCAGTGAATGCGGACAGGATGTCGCATTCGTGGCAACCCCGGCAAGCTTCCGGTGTCCGGAGGATAATGCTACACCTTGGTAGATCTGTTGCGCCAAGCCTTCTGGATGCTCGCGGCGCTCCACGAACGGGGAAACTGCTTGCTCTCTCCGCACTTCCTGCAGAGCCCGGAATTCGCCGCATCTATGAACCAATGATGAGTACACTCGGGGCAGTCTTCATCGTGAGTCGTATCGCGCTCATCTCCCATTTCACCCCCCAGACGGATTATTGTGGTAAATCCGGGTCAGATAAACTCAAGAGCACTCTTGGTGCAAGCGCGCAAAAGTGGCACAGGCGGGAACAGGGCAGGACACACTCTATTGGATCCGCGACGGGGAGGAACCAGGCAGCATTCCCAACTGCCTGCCATCCTCAGCCTGACCCCTCAAACCGATTGAGGGGCTCTGAAGCCAATGCTTCCTGTGTTTTCTACCGCCGCTCTCTGGAGTAGCAGTCAGAGCAGTACACCGGTCGCCCGCTCCGTGGCTCGAAGGGGACTTGGGTGTTCGTGCCGCAAGAGGCGCACACGACAGGGTGCATTTCCCTCTGCTGTCGATAACCTCCGCCTCCGCCTCCGCCTCCGCCGCTGCTGTACCCACCGCCGCGCTGCAGCTTCCTGGCTGCTCGGCATTCAGGGCAACGCCCGGGCTCATTGGTGAAGCCCTTGGTGGCGAAGAAATCCTGTTCGGATGCGCTGAATGTGAAACTGATTCCGCAATCCGAGCAGGTGAGGGTCTTGTCTGTGAAACTCATGGATGACCTTCCTTTCTTGTGACCTGGTTAGAGTTTGATCATCCATGGCCTGGGGAATGGCTGCGTTGCGGGACAGGTCGGGGAATAACAAACTTACAACAGGTTATCAACCCCCATCATAGCACTCGCTCGGATTTTGTCAAGCTCAGGAGCCCTTGGGTACCGTTCGGTTGTGGTTGGATGCAATATGAAGGTGGCGTGACTTGCCTACGGTTCCGTGCTGCGCTTATGTGGCTTGACGGGCATGGTGACATCTTCGGGGTTCCCTGGGGACGGGCTCAGTTTCATGTGCAGCATGTCGAGCGCCTTCGACTGCAACTCCTTGGCCAGGGCCACAAGCCGTTCGAGCTCTTCTTCAGACAAGACGGACATGGTCTCGGCAATGACTTCTTTGAGAACCTCAATCCTCGGTGAACAGGCCTCCTCGCCCTTGGCGGTGAGCTTCACTTGAGTGAACGGATGGCCCGGCGCCTTGGGCACCCTTTCTATGAGGCCCTCTTTTTCCAGCCGGCTCAGCATTGCCGCAACGGTGTGCGGGGCCCGAAAGACGAGGCGCGCTATCTCAGCGGGATGCAAGGGCCCAGGATAGTCCCTGCAAGCCCACAGGACGCCAACTGTTTCAGGTGTTGAGTCTACTGCCAGAAGCCTGTTCTCAGCTACTCTGTTCATTGCTATCCAAGTGTGACGAAGCTGGGCCCAGGCAGTCAGAGAGCTGCCACCGAACTCGTAGTCATACATGGTCATTTCTGAATACTACCTCCCGGCAACTTCTTGCGGCTCGTTTAGAATAGTATCACAGCCAGACAATGCGTAACAACCTGATAAACGGTCGAACATTGGTTTCCATGACGCATCCCCGGCCAGCTGTACACGCATCGACGAGGGCAGCGCGACATTGCCCACAACGCGGAACAACCGGGGACCGCCAGGGCGTCTTCAGTTGACGGTTCTACTACATCTAATATAGAATGATTGCCCGTCATCTCAGGCTTGGAGGCCCGGCTGCCGGGCCTACGGCGACATGGCGATTCGCATCGAACTCAACGTTCCAGAGGATCGGCAAAGCAGGGGGAAAAGCAGGCTTGCTGTACACTATGCCCGGTCGGGATCGTGCGGGCATCCGAGCGCTTGACAACGGGTATATAATCGATATAGACGGTCTAGGTAGTGCATAGCTCCCCATTTCGCTTTCGGCGCGGGGCCATGGCGGCAGCGGTTCTTCCCGTCAAACTCTGATGTGAGCTGGCACTATCATTATGGAGGGTTTGTAGGTTGGAGACGTGTAGGCGGAAGTGCGGACCTATTTGGATGGGCGTCTGCTCAACGGGGTGGACCGCAGATGGAGGCGGAGGGCTTGGCATACATGGCCCGTGCCCCAAATTTGATGACAGGGCTAGGAAGAGGGAGAGAAGATGACGAAGTCAAAGAGCACCAACATTACCTGGCACCAACCCCTGGTCTCTCAGGCAGACCGGGAGACCAGAAACCAGTACAAGGGTGTTGTCCTGTGGCTCACAGGTCTGCCCAGTTCCGGGAAATCGACGCTGGCTCACGAAGTGGAGCGGCTCTTGTTCGAGAGGGGCTGCAATTCGTACGTCCTCGATGGAGACAATGTCCGGCACGGGCTCAACAAGGACCTCGGGTTCTCCCCGGAAGACCGAAAGGAGAATATCCGCCGGATCGGTGAAGTGTCCAATCTGTTTACTGAGGCAGGGGTCATCGTTCTCACTGCCTTCATCTCCCCATATCAGGCGGACCGGGATCAGGCAAGAGCCGTGAATCAGCAGGGGAGGTTCTTTGAGATATTCTGCAAGTGCACGCTCGAGGAGTGTGAACGGCGGGATCCGAAGGGGCTGTACCGGCGGGCCAGGCAAGGCGAGATTCCTGAGTTCACCGGAGTCAATGCCCCTTATGAAGAGCCCGTGTCCCCAGAGATAGTCGTGGAGACGGACAGGCACACTCTGGAGGAATGCGCCGAGCAGATCGTGCAGAAGCTGGAAGAGCAAGACATCGTTCGATGCGGACCAGCGCCTCGGCAGGGAAAGCGATCCGGAGGCTAGGCCGATAGATGCCCTCCGCAAGGTCCGGTCGACGGAAGCTCATCGTATTCGCGGTCATCATTTGCACATGCCTGATAATTGGCATTCTGCTCATCGCAAAGGGCTATCTGACGATCGAGTGGGTCAATACGCAACTGGATACGCTGGAGGAGACCCTCAACCGTCCGTACGGGCCGGCACTGTTCGTACTTGGTACTGTTGGCTTCATCGTGCTGCAAATCCCCGGAGTGGTTCCGGTGATACTGGCGGCGCTGGTCTATGGACTGGCGGAAGCCTTCATTCTGACCATGCTTGCGGTCAACATCGGCATGATAGCGACATTTCTGGTGGCAAGATACTTCCTGAGAGACTACTTCGCACCGAAGCTGGAAGCGGGCCGTTTGAATCGATTCACGAAGCATCTGGAGACAAACGGCATTCTGGCGATGACCTTTCTGCGGATCGTTTTCTGGATGTTCCCGCCGATGAACTGGGCGATCGGCGCCACGAATATCAGGATCAGGGACTACATCATAGGGAACCTATTGGGACTTGCCCCGATTATCTTCGCCCTGCAGTTGGCCACCAGGAGAGTTCGATCGATCGATTCGTTCTGGGACCTGTTGCGGCCGGAGACGATCGCCGTGGTGGCCGTGTTCGTCGCGCTTCTGCTCGCAGTTGTGTGGGTCCGTAGAAGGTACTTCTCTGCCGGAGAACCCCGGCTACATGAATGAACGTGAAGGCAGGTCTCTCAGTTGAGGACAGAGAACCTGCCAGGTAGTGGGAGGGCCAGCCATGAGACGCGTTCTTTTGGTCGCATCACAACTCCCGGGGGGTGCCAATGTCTGAGAATACGCGCGCTTCGATGTTCGAACACCCGCATGTCTTCGGCTCGTACAGGAACTGGCTGAGGTTGCTCTGGGAAAACAGAGGAGGCATAGACGCCAAGTACATGCCCCGCGTCTTGACTGTCTGCCTGCTCACCTTTCTTACCATCCCTCTCAGACTCTATGAACGGGTTCGGTACGGAAGGGCGGTCAAGAACACGGCGATTCACCCCTCCCCTATCTTCATTATCGGCCACTGGCGAACAGGGACAACCCATCTGCACAATCTTCTGTGTCAGGACAAGAGTCTGGGCTATGTCTCTGTTTTCGAGGTTACGACACCCGGATTCTCTCTGGTGGGAGAAAGGACCGTCAAGGGGCTATTCGCCGCCTTTCAAAGGAGACGACATCCCACTAGAGAGATAGACAACGTTGCGCTCTCAATGGACAACCCCGAAGAGGAAGATGTCGCCGTCTCAAACATGTCGCCCTATTCTTACCTCCACATGTATACTTTCCCTCGACGAGCTTCGTACTACTTCGAGAGGTACGTGACCCGGTTTAGTGAACTGCCTGAGTCAATCCTTGCCAAATGGACTGACGTCTATCTTACAGTCTTGCGTAAGGCCACGCTCAGGACCGGTGGGAAGCGCCTGGTGATCAAGAACTGTGCCGACAGCGCACGCATTGGAACGTTGCTGGAACTCTTTCCTGACGCCAAGTTCATTCACATCTGCCGCAGTCCCTACAGTGTCTTCCGCTCAACTGTATGGCTGCAAAGGATCATATTTCCCAGAATGCAATTGCACGAGATCGGCCCGGAGGAAATCGAGCCCCACGTTCTGCGGTGCTATTCGCAGTTGATGGAGAGGTTGCTGGCTGACCGGGCACTCATACCGGCCGGGAACTACGTAGAGTTGAAATACGAGGATTTGGAGAGGGCGCCTCTGGATGAATTGCGCAAGGTGTATGATACTCTGGGTCTCCCGGGGTTTGCCGAGGCGGAACCAGCGGTCAATGCCTACCTTGACTCCATCGCAGACTACAAGAAGAACCCATATAAGATAGACGATAGCGTCATCAGGAAAGTGAACCAGCACTGGCAGTTTGCCTTTGACGAACTGGGCTACGAGCGCCTCGAGCCAGGCAGTCCAGCGTAGAGGACTTGTTTCTGAGGTCTAGGATTGCTGCGGCGATTCGAGTATACTCGATGAATCTGTTCGCACGCTGGCTCCTGAGCATCCAGGACCGGGAAGGCGGCCTCGCGGGCTCCTCCTGGAAGTGAGGTGTGACATGGTTGAGTTGCTGACGATCTTTGG
>JAZFSU010000021.1:0-4403 GCA_036446335.1 Dehalococcoidia bacterium
CTGACGCCCTAGTCGCGGCTATCATGGAATACCTTGAGGCAAACAACGCTGACCCTAAACCATTCGTCTGGACGGCTTCTGTGTCAACTATTCTTTCCAAGGTCAAGCGAGCTAACGAAGTGTTAGAGACACTACACTAGCCCTCATGAGTTATGGCGACCAGTCTGTCTAGTCCAGCCAAGTCTTGCGTGACCCTGGCCGCAGCGTGCGGGAGATAGTGCCCTGCCAGATCGCACACGGCTTGGCCTTGATCGTACGCTATCTCCAATATTATTCCGCCGGTTGGCACAAGCCTTTCGTGAGCCTGGCCCAGCAGCTTCTCGATCAGCCGAAGCCCGTCCGGTCCGCCGTTGAGGGCGATTGTTGGCTCGAATGCCCATATCTCGGCTGCCAGCACACCCATGTCAGCGTCTCTGACGTAGGGAAGATTGGCGACAATCAGGTGCACAGGTTCGGGGAGCGGTTCAGCCAGGTTGCCCTGCAAGAGAGTGATTGCGTCAGCCACACTGTGTCGCCGGCAATTGAGCCCAGCCAACTCCAGAGCAGGCTCAGAGACGTCTGTAGCGTAGATCATGGCCCGGGGCAGCCTCACCGCCAAGGCGATGGCGATGGCGCCACAGCCTGTGCCAATGTCAGCGATCAGCGGCTGCTGCTGCATTCCGCTGACCAGTTCGACTGCCTTCTCGACCAGGAGTTCGGTTTCAGGCCGTGGAATGAGTGCCGCCGGTGCAGTCGCAAGATCGAGTCCGGCGAACTCGGTGTGGCCTGTAATGTACGCGGACGGCTCGCGGTTGATGCGGCGCCGGACGAGTTCGCCCAGAGACGCTGCTTCATCAGAGGTGAGCTGGCGCTGAAGATCCAGATAGAGGCCTACACGATCAATATTCAGGACATGCCTGAGCAGGATCTCGGCCTCAACCCTTGCGTCATCGATCTTGTTGCCGGAAAACGTTGTCGATGTCTGGTGCAGCGCCTGGCCTAGAGTTATCCCACTCTTTCCCCCAACTGCTTCGCCTCGTCGGCTGCGGCAACGGCATCGATGATGTCATCGATGTCGCCCTCGAGCACGCGCTCCAGATTGTGCACCGTCAAGCCTATTCGATGCTCGGAGACTCTTCCCTGGGGGAAGTTGTACGTACGGATCTTCTCTGACCGGTCACCGGTTCCTACCTGGGAGCGGCGCGCGTCCGTTACTTCCTGACTCTGGCGTTGTCGTTCCGCGTCCAATAGCCTTGCGCGGAGCACCCCCATGGCCTTCGCTCTGTTCTTGATCTGCGAACGCTCGTCCTGGCATGTCACAACTATGCCGGTGGTGAGGTGGGTGATCCGCACGGCAGAGTCCGTCTTATTCACGTGCTGGCCGCCGGCGCCGCTGGCACGGTATGTGTCTATCCGGAGGTCGTTGAGATCGACAGCAATCTCAACCTCCTCCGCCTCCGGGAGAACCGCCACAGTTGCGGTCGACGTGTGAATGCGGCCTGAGGATTCCGTGGCAGGGACTCGCTGTACACGGTGAACACCACTCTCGTACTTGAGTTTTCTGTAGACGCCCTTGCCTTTGATCTCGAAGACTATCTCCTTCAAGCCGCCGACACCTGTTTCATTACTGCTCAGGATATTCGTCTGCCAGCCCTTGGCCAAGGCGAAGCGGCCATACATTCTGAATAGATCGGCTGCAAAGAGCCCAGCCTCATCGCCGCCGGCACCGGCCCGAATCTCCATGATCACGTCCTTGTCATCAGCCGGATCACTCGGCATCAGGGCAAGCCTTAGCCCATGGAGTGTCACGTCGCGGTGCTGCCGAAGGGTGTCGATCTCGTCCCTGGCCAGGGAGGCCATCTCCTCGTCGAGCCCCTGTTGGAGCATTCCCTCAGTTTCCTCGAGGCTGGTGACGGTCTGCTTGTACTCCCGATACTTGGCTACCACGTCCTCGATCGATGCCCGCTCCTTAGCCAGTGTCTGCAGCCTCTCGAAGTCGACCGACATCTCAGGCTGTGACATCAGTTCGTAGATCTCTACGTAGCGCTTCTCGACGGACTCCAGGCGGTCAAACACGATTCACCTTTTCATCTTCGCTTTGTTGAGACTGCGGGCTATCGACCCCTCTGTTGCGGCCTCCCAGCGATCGATTCCTGGGGTGAGCTAACATGTCGCTCCCGCTCAATACCTCAACCAGTCGATCAGCCGGAACGGTCTCCTGTTTGCCCTCCACCATGTCCTTGAGGATAACCACCTGGCTGGCTACCTCCTCATCACCGATGATAACGGCGCAACGCGCATTTGCTGTGTTCGCTTGTCTAAGTTGCGCCTTCAGGCCCCTATCGCCCACACTCCCGACAACGGGAATGCCAGCCACCCGCAACTGCGAAGCAAGCCCAAGTGCCATCTTCTTTGCATCTTCGCCCAAGTACGCGACGAACACTTCCGGCGATGCCTCGGCTGGAATGGCAACTTCCTGACTCTTCAGATTCAGCACCAACCTCTCCATGCCCGTGGCGAAGCCTATGCCGGGGGTGGGCCTTCCGCCAAGCTCTTCTATCAGCCTGTCGTACCTGCCTCCCCCACCTATAGTAGCTTGGGCGGCAGTCTCCCCCGCCGGCCCTATCTCAAACACAGTCCTCGTGTAATAGTCCAGTCCTCTCACCAGGCGGTGATCGAGAGTAGCAGGCAGACCTAGTACATCCAGGAACGACTTCACATCGTCAAAATGGCGGGCGCACTCCTGGCACAGGAAATCAACGGTTCTCGGGCTTTGCTGGGCCAGGTGCATGCAGGAGTCCCTCTTGCAATCCAGGAGGCGAAGCGGATTGGTGGACAGGCGCCGACCGCAGTCACCACAGAGCGAGGACTTGTGGCTGGCGTAGTAGGCTATCAGTGCCTCAAGGTATTGGGGGCGGCAACCACAACAACCAATGCTGTTCAAGTGGAGTGCCAGCCCCCGCAGGCCCAGGTCGTGGTAAAGGCGCCATGCCATGTCGATTACCTCAGCATCCAGCGCTGGATCGGTACTCCCGAGCGCCTCAACACCGAACTGATGATGCTGTCGATACCTGCCAGCCTGAGGACGCTCATATCTGAAGATAGCGGCAACATAGTAGAGCCTCACAGGCTGAGGCAGGGCGCTCATCCCGTGCTCAATGTATGCCCTGCAAACAGAGGCGGTTCCTTCAGGCCGAAGCGTGAGTTTCGTGCCACCTCGGTCCTCCAGAGAATACATCTCCTTCTGAACGATATCCGTCTCCTCGCCGATGCTGCGTGCGAACAGGCCGGAGTCCTCAAAGATGGGCGTATCGATGCGCTGATATCCATACATGCCGCACATCGCAGCAACACTGCGCTTGATATAGCTCCAGTGCGCCTGCTCATGTGGCAGGATATCGGACATGCCTCGTGGTGCCTGGTACAAGCGGCTTTCTCCTCAGCTTCGGCGCGTTGCGCCTGACGTTTAGCAGAATACCACTATCGTGCCGCCTTTGTAAAGGCAATTGCATCGGCGGCAGCCTTGGAATATACTTTGGTTATGGACGAGCGTGTGGGCGATAGAATGGACATCGAGCCTCTTCTCGACAAGATGAGTGAGTATCTCGCTGAGGACAAGCACGGCATCGTCGCAGATGCCTATACCTTCGCCCTGGCGGCCCACGGTGACCAGTTGCGACTATCAGGGGATCCGTTCATCACGCACCCCGTCGAGACTGCGATGATCGTTGCGGACCTGCAAATGGATGAAGTCTCGCTTGCGGCTGCCCTACTGCATGACGTTCCGGAAGACTGCGGGGTTCCCTTCACGGATATCGAGGAACGCTTCGGGGTAGAGGTGAGAAGGCTTGTCGAAGGCATGACGCGACTGGACAAGATATCCACACACGCGCAGCAGGGAGACATCCAGCGGGTCGTTGAGAGCGAAGCCCAAATTGAGAGCCTCCGCAAGATGTTCGTTGCCGCGGCGGAGGATATCAGAGTGGTGATCATCAAGCTTGCCGACAGGCTCCATAACATGCGCACCCTCAAGCCACTGCGACCGGACAAGCAGTTGCGCATAGCTCAGGAGACAATGGAGATCTACGCTCCTCTCGCCCATCGACTGGGAATATGGCAGATCAAGTGGCAGCTCGAGGATCTGGCTTTCCGCTATTTGCAGCCGGACACGTATCATGATATTGCCAGGCTTATTGCCTCACGCAGGGTTACCCGGGAGCGCTACGTTGCCAAAGTGAGCCGCGTACTCAGTGAAGAGCTGGCGAAGGCGGATGTCAAGGCAGAGGTCTTGGGGAGGCCAAAGAGCATCTACAGTGTGTATACCAAGATGGACAGGTATGCCGCCCAGGGGAAGGAATTCACTGACATCCACGATCTGTTGGGGGTTCGCGTGTTCGTGGAGAGTATGCCAGACTGCTATAGCG